>JAJDZR010000023.1 GCA_022824545.1 Chloroflexota bacterium | reverse complement strand
GGCTTTGAGTCTTAGTGCAAATCTAGGATGGGTGCTCTCTATCGAGATTGTGGAAGGTTTGCCCGGTGCGAATTTGGAAGAAAGATCACTGATTATGGCGCCAAAACACCGCTCAATTTCGCCGCTAAATGACTCTGCTAGAGAATCCATATAGTCTTCTACGACAATCTGAAGTGCCTGCTGAAGTGGTGCCGGTAAGTCAGCGTAGCAGATATCTATCATCTTGGCTCGACCAGACCGCCTGCTATCTCGGACCAAACGGCCAACGAGCCATGCATGTACCTCTTCACGCGCTCCAGCACACTCCAACACAGCCAGTGCTCTTTCGGATACATCAATAGGTGCAGCCGTGCCGCTTCTGAGTGAACCTTGCCGGGGCATCCGGCGTACTTCCCACGTCGCGTCGAGAGCCAATGCGCGCGAGATCGCATAGACGAGCATCGCCATATACGACTTGCCGGAGTTGTTCGGGCCGACGAAGACTGTCAGCGGGCGCAACTCGACTGTGCCCTCGCGGATGGGCCCGAAGTTCTCGACGGAGACGGCGAGCATCTTTGTATCAATGCCTCGCTACCAGGGTAGCATAGCCGCGCCGCCATCAGCGGGGTCAGTCCGCCGCAGCACCGGCGCGAGCCAGCCTACTAGGCGGGTCAGCATGTCTTGCGGAAGGTCAGGCAGTAGTGGTGGACGGTGTTGCTGACCCAGGCGTTGCCGTAGCCATACGGTGCCAGCTTCACGTCGTCTTGGCACCAGATACGCTCCGGGCACACTTGGAGAAAATCCCCCAGGGCGGCGGCCAGGTCCCACGCGAGCGGGTAGATCGTGCCTTGCTTCTTGACGTTCTTGACGACGACCGTGAGGTAGCCGCCGGGACACAGCCACGCGGCCACCTGCCGATAGACCTCTACGAGGGCATCAACGAACTGCCCGTAGTCAGCGACGTTGCCCATGTCCCGCGGATCGTCGCCGTAGCTGACGTGCAGGCCACGCTGCCGGCGTCCACGCTGCGTCATCGCCCCCCGCATGTTGAGCATGTCCCAGTACGGCGGGCTGGTGATGCAGTAGTCCACTTGCGGCGGCACGCCCTCGACCGCCGCGAGCCGCCGCGCATCGCCCTCGACCACGCGGGCGATCCACGGGGTATCTCCGGCTGCGGCGAGACGCCGCCGGGCGATGGCCGCGTACTCCGGGTTTAGCTCGACCCCGAACCCGCGCCGGCCCATCCGCCGGCAGGCCAGCAGCGTGCTGCCGGTCCCGACCATCGGATCGAACACCAAGTCGCCCGGCTGCGTACACCGCGCGACAAACTCCGCGACGAGCGTTTCGGGATAGGTGGCGGGATGCGTGAGCTTGCCCGGCTCCCGCGGCGGTGGCCGGGGCACAAACCATGAGCATAAGCGCGGCCCGGTCAGCGGCCGGTAGTCGGTGGTTCGTGGCCCATGCTTCCCGACTTCCGGCCACCACCGACCGGTGAATGGTTCCTGGCTACGGGCCGGTTCGCGTCGGAAGTTCAAGGCGTAGTAGACCCGCCCATCGGTCTCGAAGTGCGGCGTCTGCCTAGGTTCGGCGGGCAACCGGCAGCCGATCTTTTCGTCCTTCAGGGTGAGCCGGCCGCCGAGATACCGTGCCAACTCCCAGGCCACGGGAACCAGCGCACCGTCCTGCTGCCAATTGTCAATGAGGACGGTCGTATAGCCGCGCTCGCGCAGTACGTCCGACTGGCTTAGGGCGGACCAAAACGGCGCCGTCCGTTGCAGGAACGTCCGCAGCACCGAGAGCGACGGGAGCCGGCCCCGGAGATCAACGAGCACATAGTCGGCCGGCGGCTGCGCCGCGGGCCGGTCGGACTCCCACTGGCCGGCCAAAGCTGCACAATCTAACCGTTCCGGCGGCGGTGCAGCTTTGGTCGGCCACACGACCACTCGGCGGCCGGCGGCCGTAGCCGCTTCTCCTACGGCACGCTCGGCGGGAGTGCCGGCCAACGTCAGCACCACGGACGGCGTGCCATCGGCCCGCAGTCGCTTGGTGAAGAAGCGGATGCACTCCTCGTGTACTGCCGGGTGATCGCGAAACCAGCTCTTCTGAAAGGGCAGCCACTGCTTGCCGTCGAGGTCGTTCAGGCGATTGACAACGCGCCGCGGCGTGGTCCGGGTGGTCCGCCCCACCTCATCGCTGTGGGCCACAGTTGGTCTCATGCCTTTGGTCTGCCGGCGGCTCAGTATAGCGGCAGCCCAGCCGGCGACTTGGCGAGCCGGACGGGGCCATGCTAAGGTCCGCTACCGGTCGAGCGCGACCCGGCTCGGCTGCATCATCGGCTGGGGTTCGAGGAAGTGTGGCCGAGCCGATCATAGAGAGCAACGTCGTGGGCGCAATCGCTACGGAAGTTGTCTCCGGCCTCGCCATCGCTCAGGATACCCGTATCGTCCTGACGGTCATTGACGGTCTGGGAGGGCTGCCGCACCCCCAGACGGGCAAAAGCGAGCTGGAGACCGCTCGGACTCCGCACCTCGACAAGCTGGCTGCCGGTTCCGTACTCGGCCTGACCGACCCGGTGGGTACCGGTATTACCGCCGGCAGTGGGCCTGGTCATCTCGCGCTGTTCGGCTACGACCCGGTACGGCACCAAGTCGGACGTGGCGCCCTTTCAGCATTGGGACTCAACTTCCCCTTGCAGCCCGGCGACGTTGCCGCCCGCGGGAACTTCGCCACCGTTGACACTCAGGGAGACATCACCGATCGGCGCGCCGGCCGCATCCCGACGGAGTCGAGCGCCAAGCTGTGCGAGCAGCTGCGGGCCATTGTCATCCCCGGCGCGGAGTTCTTCGTGCAGCCGGAAACCGGCTACCGTTTTCTGCTGGTGATACGCGGCGCGGGGCTGTCCGCTGCCCTGACCGACAGCGATCCGCAGACCACCGGACAGCCGCCTCGGCCGATACGGCCACAACAACCCGAGGCTACTCATACGGCGGATTTGGTCAATCAATTCATCGCCCAGGCACACCGGATTCTCGCAAACGAACGACCGGCCAATGCTATTTTGCTCCGTGGTTTTGCCGAGCGCCCCTCGCTCCCGTCTCTCACGGAGCTATACGGTTTGCACCCGGCGGCCATCGCCGTCTATCCGGTGTATCACGGGCTGGCTCGTCTCGCCGGCATGACGGTGCTGGACACGGGCACCGACTTCGCCGCGGAAGTCGAGACGCTGCGAAAGCACCGCGCCGAGTACGACTTCTTCTACGTCCACTACAAGTGGACCGACAGCGCCGGCGAGGACGGTGATTTCGACCGCAAGGTCGCGCTCCTCGAAGCGTTCGACGCCCAGGTCCCGGCATTGCTCGATATCGGGCCGGACGTGCTAGTGATCGCCGGCGATCATTCCACGCCGGCCGTCATGGGAGCGCACTCCTGGCATCCGGTCCCGTTCCTGCTCCACGCCAAGACGGCGTTTCCCGACCACACAACGACGTTCTCGGAGCGCTCCTGTATGCAGGGTGGTCTAGGGCGCTTCCCGGCGACCGATGCGATGCCTCTCATGCTGGCTCATGCCGGCAAGCTCGCCAAGTTCGGGTCCTGACCCTTGCCGCCCAATGTAAGCTACGGTAGTGCAGACTGAGTGCGTCACCATGAGCAGCGTGCGTAAATCCAATGTTGGCAGCAACCTCGATGCGCGGCGCCGGCTGCCCAGCGTGGACCGGCTCCTCAACGCGCCACCGGTCGCGGCGCTCGCCGAGCATGTGTCCCATGACGTACTGGTGGACGTTGCCCGCGGAGTGCTTGCGGCGGCCCGTCAGGAGGCGAGTTCCGACGCACCACCTCCTCTGGAGCACCTCGCCAGCCGCATCGTCGCGCAGGTCGAGCGCATCTTGGCACCATCGCTGCGGCGCGTAATCAATGCGACCGGCATCGTCCTCCATACCAACCTTGGCCGCGCACCGCTGAGTGTGGCTACACAGCGGGCGATGGCCGCCGCGGCCACCGGTTACTCCAACCTGGAATACGACCTCGACGCCGGCGAGCGCGGCAGCCGGCACGTGCATGTCGAGACACTGCTGACCAGGCTAACCGGTGCCGAGGCGGCGTTGGTGGTCAACAACAACGCGGCCGCGCTGCTGCTCGTGCTCTCGACGCTCGCGGCCGGACGAGAAGTGATCGTCTCGCGCGGCCAAGCGGTCGAGATCGGTGGCGGGTTCCGCATTCCCGACGTGTTGCGTCAGAGCGGCGCTCGGCTGGTGGACGTGGGCACGACCAACCGCACCCGGCTCGCCGACTATGCCGACGCAATCACCGCCGCTACGGCGCTGCTGCTGCGTGTCCACACCAGCAACTTTCGCGTCGTCGGCTTTACGGAGAGCGTGCCACTCCCGGCGCTCGTCCGGCTGGGGCATGAGCGCGCGGTAGCGGTGGCCGACGATCTAGGGAGCGGCTGTCTGCTCGACACCGCTCGCTTTGGCCTCGGCGGGGAGCTTCAGGAGCCGCGGCCACAGGACAGCGTGGTCGCGGGCGCCGACGTGATCTGCTTCTCCGGCGACAAGCTGCTCGGTGGGCCGCAAGCCGGGCTGATCGTCGGGCGGCGCGAGCCGCTGGCGGCGCTGCGGCGCCATCCGCTGGTGCGGGCGCTGCGCCCGGACAAAGTGACCATCGCCGGGCTGGTCGCTACCCTCCAGCACTACCAGCGCGGCGAGGCCGAACGAGAGCTACCGGTGTGGCAGATGATCGGCGCCGGCCAAGAGACACTGGCACAGCGGGCGCAGCAGTGGGCGGCGGCCATCGCGCGGCAATCGCGCACCCTGGAGGTGAGTGTGCGCGCTGCGGAGTCGGCCATCGGCGGCGGCTCGCTGCCGGGCGTCATGCTGCCGACGGCCGTTGTTGCGCTACAGCCCCGGCAGTGTACTGTGGCGGCCATCGCGGCGGCCCTACGGCAAGCAACGCCGCCCATCGTGGGACGGATCGAGCGGAACGCGCTCTTGCTCGATCCCCGCACTGTCCTCCCGGACGACGAGCCGGCCCTCCTCGCCGCCATCACGGCGCTGTAGCACCGCCTTGGCCGGCATCCAATGGCTAACGGTATGCTTTGTCTCTCGGCCCGATGTAGATAATGTCAATCAGAGACAGCCTCTGATCAATGCTGAAAATTATTCGATTGCGTCCGACACGACGACGCCAGCTACACCGAGCCTTACCCTACCGCGCTCTATACTGCTCCTGGCTGCTCTAATCTCCTCCAAGCCTTCAGGATCAGCATACTCCTCCGCCGTCGCCATCCAGTCCACGAGCACTTGTACGGCCTTACTTGTGTAGCTCACACTCCCGGATACCCAGGATTCGGCGATGGCCAGGGCCAAGTCGCGTGCCAGTGCTCTGTCCTCGCCTTGACCCTCCAGCAGGTCCAGCATCGTGTTCACATTCTCCGTTGTCGGAAAATAGTCGTCCCCATCCACGTGCGCTGCACTGCCCCGGCGCTCGGCCGGCTCGGTCTTTGCCCGTTGAGGCACGATTTTGCTCGCCATGCCAATCTTCCCGGCCGCGCTCGTCAACTGACTACTCCACAGTTGGGGAACTACCGAGTGACCTAGCCAGCGATGCCAGCTTATCAGTGGCCTATCTCAACCTTAGCGATTACCCACTGGAGCTTCCTGATCCGGCGGAAGTCCTAGCAGCGATGCAGCATGATCCTGAGCCGCTTGCCACTTATCAATCTCCCGGTTCCACTGTGAGTAAGACATCACAGCAGGCCCTTCGGTGATGGATTGCTTGAGCAAGACTATAGCATCATGGACTTGAGATGCTGCGGTCGCTAGTTGGATTTCTGCTTGGCGGCCGATCTCACGACCCACGCTAGTCTTGGCCACTAGCGTCTTATCGCGTAGTGCAGCCTGGAGTGGCCTGATCGCTGCGAGTCGCTTCTCAAAACGTCGGCATAGTTCCTCAGTGCTGATGTTGTTCATGCTTCCTCCCACCGTCACTCTCCATGCCGCCACCTAGGCGGGCTGCTTGTCAAGTGCCCACACAGAGCGATAGTCGGTGAGTGTAGCGCCGGGCACGTCAATGTCGCGGACGGTGAAGCACACCCAGCCCTCGGCCGAATCGCCTGGCGGGATGCGGAAAGGGAGGCCGTGATAGGCCGCGAGCTTGGGATACAGGCTCTCAATGAGGCCAGCGAGCCGGTAGTGACTCAGTTTGATGGTGGCTCCTAGAATGACTCAGTTTGGATCTGTGACATTTAGGCTAGCGGCGGTGCGTGATCGGGGTCGGATCGTCAAGGCGCCACGTAGTCAGGTACTGGCCATCGGGGTGGCGCATAGCAAGCCGGGCGCCCGGAACATCCTCGTTCTGGACAACAAAGCACTGCCAGCCCTCGGCGGACGCTCCTGGCCCTATCCGCTCCCAGGACAGCTGGTGATAGGGCGCCAGGAGTGGATAGCGAGCGGCGATGAACTCGCGCTCGATGCCGGGAGTCTCGGCTGCAAATCGTGCTGCATCGAGCGGATGCCAGGGCAGCGGACAGCCAATCGCCGTGAACATCGTCTGCCGACCGGTGCCACCAATGATAGAGCTACCCACTGAGCGCGGTTGAGCACTGCGACTCCGGCGATTAGTTACCCGCAGCTTCACGATCAGCCATTGCTCACCGGCGACCAGGCCGGAGGGATAGTGGGCGAGGTAGCCAGCCGCTGCGGCCAGCTGCTCGTAGTGCGCGACTACTTCGAGCACGGTTACGTCCCAATAGAGCGGCATGGGCGTCGCGGCTGGTGTCGGCGTAGCAGCTGGTCGAGGCGTCCGTGTCGGACTGGCTGCCATGGTGGCTCGGTGGTACGCCTGGAGCGTGGGATGAGTGCGAGCTACCCAGGCCTCCGTCTCGGCGACCATCGTGGCCCGCCACGTGCGCCAAGCGGTTGCGGTGGCAGCAACAGCGGTCGCTTGGAATAGAGGGCGGGGACTGGCGTCAGGGATAGGCGTCCGCTGTGCCCACTGCTGCCGCCACCGCTCGGCCCGTTGGCGTGACAAGTCCAGAAAGTAGTCGTTGAGAGCCTGTTCAGTGGCCCGCTCAATGGCTCGCAGACGTGCCCAGCCTTGGTCATCATTGGCCTGCACCGGTGGCGCCAGGAGCACTATGAGGAAGAGCAGGGACGCAAGCCAGATGAGGCGCTTCATGGGTATCCTCCCGGTGCGTGTCAGTCGCCGCTAGTCAGCTAAGGGACTTGGCCCGCAGTCGCCATCACGGAGCCGATCCAAGAGATCGTGTCCCCGCAGCATCAGGTCCTCAATGAGGAGATTGCGAGCCGTTTGATTGCGAACTACCAGGTACCCGTTTCGACTAAGTAGTCGCGCATGGTAGAACAGCACTTCGTCCTTGCTGCTCACATACTCCTGTGCCCGGTGTAGCTCCAAGGCCTCAACGTCGGTCAGCACTTCCTTGATCCGCTCCCACTAGTCTACCCAACGGCAGATTTGAGGCGGCTGGAAGCGCTGGTCACAGGTGGGGCGGCCTGGCGTGGTGTTGTACCGCTGGCAGTAGCAGACGAGGCGCCCGCGACTGGCTGTTGAGCGAGGTAAGGGTGTGCGGGTTGGCCGGGCTGTCGGCGTAGCGGTTGCGTTCGGGTCAGGCGTCGGCGTGATGCGGATGCGGATGCGTCTGCTAGGGGTAATGGTCCCGTCTGGATTGGTCGTGGCGGTGACGACAATGCGAAGATGCTCAACGATCCTCGTTACAACGGGGGTGGTGGTTGGCGTAGGGGTGACGGTTGGAGTAGGCAAGAGGACGAGGGGCGTGGGCTCTGGTGTGGGGCACAGTGGCGACTGGCGAGTGGCGCAGATCAACTCCAGGGGCAGCGGGGCAGTAGGATAGTTGGCAAAGACGGTGGTTGTTGTGGGGTAGGGGAGGGGTGTGGCATGTGGGTAGCGGGTGGCTGATTGCCGGGCGAGTCGGTCGCGCTGTTGGTTGAAGGCGATGACAGTGGCGCGTTTGGTGGTCCGTTCGCGCTCAATAGCCCGCCGGTAGGCTCGTTCTTCCCAGGGACCCATATCAACGAAGGCAAGCAAGAGCCAGAAGGCAGCGAGGGCGAGGATAACTTTGAGCCATTGTCCCATAAGAAAGGTGCTCCCTCCCGGCGGGATTGTGGCTCAGTAACAATGAGACTACACGATCCCACAGTTGGGATAATCACCACCAGCCAGCAGCACACGCTACCTCATATCCGGGAGCGCCGCAAGCGGATCACTCAACGTGAGGCGCCGGATTGCTGCGAACGGCAGCCGTCCGCTATACTCTGCGGGGCCGATTGCGGAAGCAGCGCCGATACGGCAAGGGCCCGAATGTGGTTGCGATAGCTTGGCACAGTAGACACTTAGCATACGGTTGCACAGAGGAGCACGGTTTACATGGCTAACGTCTCGATGAAGACTCTCTTGGAGGCCGGCGTACATTTCGGCCACCATACGCGGCGTTGGAACCCCAAGATGCGGCGGTTCATCTTCGCCGAACGGAACGGTATCCATATTCTCGATCTCCAGCAGACGGTCCACCGTTTGCAGGCCGCGTGCGAGTTCCTGCGCGATCTCGTCATCGCGGGTGAAAGCGTGTTGTTCGTCGGCACCAAGAAACAAGCACAGGAGACCATCGAAGAAGAGGCCAAGCGCGCCGGCCAGCCCTACATCAATCAGCGGTGGCTTGGTGGACAGCTTACGAACTGGCAGACGATCCAGTTGCGTATTCAGTATTTGCAGAACCTGAAGTACCAAAAGGAGCGCGGCGAGTTCGAGCTACTCCCCAAAAAGGAAGCGATCAAGCTGCAAGAGCAGCTCAACCGCCTGCACCGGATCTTCGGTGGTATCGAGACGATGCGTGACTTGCCGGGCGCCGTGTACATCGTGGATACCAAGCACGAGCATATCGCTGTGGCCGAGGCGCGGCGCTTGGGTATTCCCATCGTGGCGCTGGTCGACTCCAACTGCGACCCGACGGAAATAGACTGGCCCATCCCGGCCAACGACGATGCCATCCGCGCCATTCGACTGATTACCGGCCATATCGCCGACGCCTGCTCCGAAGGGTTCCAGGTCCGTGGCGCCGTGAGCGAGGACGAGGCTGCGGCCGACTTGGACGCAGAAGAGGACTCTGGCGCGGAGTTGTCTGCGCTGGAGGAAGAGTACGTGCCGGAAGCGGATCAAGAGACCGGCAGCGAGTTCTAGTCGGCCGCCGCAGCAGTGCCGGCACATAGCACTCATGCCGTCGCCAGCGTAGGCAGCGCCAAGCCGATCCTGCCACCCGAGTCGTATCGTCCGGCATCCGGCACGAGGTCCCGGCGAGGCGATGGAAGCAGCGGCCGGGTGGTGCCGGACAAGTGACTGCGGACCGCGCCGGCCGCCTCTCTGAGGGCGGCTGCCAGCGCGCCCCACGCTCAGTCGCGTGCTATTCAGTATGGTATGCACCAACGCGCGGCGATAACCATGACCCCGGCCGCCGCCGAGGAAAACAACGAGGGAAAAACAACGATGGCAGTAACAGTCGAGATGGTCCGCCAACTCCGGGAGGAAACCGGCGCCGGCGTGATGGCGTGCAAGCGGGCACTTACCGAAACCGATGGGGATATGGCGGGTGCCAAGAAGCTGCTGGAAGCAGAAGGCTTGGCCGCCGCCAGCAAGCTGGCCCAACGCGCCACCAGCGAAGGACGGATTGCCGCCTACGTCCACCCGGGTGATCGTATCGGCGTGCTCGTGGAGTTGAGCTGCGAGACCGACTTTGTGGCCCGCACGAGCGAGTTTGCCGACCTGGCGCACGAAGTCGCGTTGCAGGTGGCGGCCATGCAGCCGCTCTACGTCAGTGAGGCCGACCTGCCCGAGGAGGCTCCTGAACGGGAGGACTTGACCCCGGAGCGGCGGGCCGCCCTGTTTCTGACCGAGCAGCCCTACATCCGCGATCCCAGCAAGACCATCGGCCAATTGGTAACGGAGGCAAGCGCAAAAACGGGAGAGAACATCCAAGTGCGTCGCTTTGTGCGCTACGAGCTGTCGCAGGCAACCGACCAGTCGGAGCAAGCGGAGTGAAGTACCGGCGCATCCTGCTGAAACTGGGTGGCGAAGCGCTGGCGGAGGCCGGCGAGTATGGAATTCATCCGCCCACCGCCGAGCGGCTGGCGCGCATGATCGCCGCCACGGTCCGCGAGACGGGCGTAGAAATGGCTATCGTGCTCGGCGGTGGCAACATCTGGCGCGGCGCAACCGGCAGCGCGCAGGGCATGGACCGGCCCACCGCCGACTATATCGGCATGTTGGGTACGGTACTCAACGCACTCGCCTTGCAGGAAGCGCTGGAGCGAGTCGAGGGCATGGTAGTTCGGGTGCAAACGGCCATCGAGATGCGCGCAGTCGCCGAGCCGTACATCCGGCGGCGAGCCGCCAACCACCTTGAGGATGGCAAGCTGGTGATCTTCGCCGCCGGTAGTGGCAACCCCTTCTTCACCACCGACACCGCCGGGGCACTGCGGGCTATGGAGATTGGCGCCCAAGCGCTATTCAAGGGCACGAACGTGGACGGTGTCTACGACCGCGATCCTTCCAAGCACCCGGACGCACGGCGCTTCGAGCGCCTGAGCTATATCGAGGCCGTGAATAGGCGTGTCGGCGTCATGGACAGCACGGCTATCACTCTCTGCATGGAGCACAATCTGCCTATCCTGGTCTTCAAGCTGGACGAGCCGGGCAGCTTACGGCGGGCAATCCTCGGAGAGCAGATCGGCACGCTGATTGCCAGTCCGGACTGGTCCCCCGGCGCTGCGGCGCAGACATGGCAAGACGGTGACACGCCGGGCGTGCATCACCCGCTAGAGTCCGATACGGTGCAGTTCAGACAGTCTGTGGGGGTGGGATGATGGAGCAAGAGTTAGCGACGGAAGTATTGAGCGACGCAGACCAGAAGATGCGGACGGCCGTCTCCGTGCTCGGGTCCGACCTCCAGACCATGCGGACCTCGCGGGCTTCACCGTCGCTCGTCGAGCGTCTGCCGGTAGACTACTACGGCTCGCCGGTCCCGCTGCAACAGTTGGCCGGAATCAGCGTGCCGGAGCCGCGCCTCATTGCAATCCAACCGTGGGACCGCACGACCCACGATGCTATCGAGACCGCCATCCAGCAGTCGGACCTGGGCCTCACCCCCTCGAACGACGGGAATATCATCAGAATTGTGCTGCCTCCGCTCACGGAAGAGCGCCGCCGTGACTTGGTGCGGGCGGTGCAGCGGCGCGTCGAGGAGGGGCGGGTGGCCATCCGCAACGTCCGACGACAAGCATTGGCCGACTTACGGGAGCTACAGCGCGAACGGCTGATGACCGAAGACGACCTGCGCTGGTCCGAGAACCGGCTGCAAGAGTCGACGGATCGCGCGGTGGAGCAGGCCGGCCTGCTGGGTGAAGACAAAGTGAAGGAGCTATTGGAGGAGTGATCCGGTCCCCAGTCGTTAAAGGGTGACAAGCAGCGGGGGGTAACAGGGGACGTATGACGGCTTCCGTGGACAACACGCCGGGTCTGCACAATAGTTTGGGAAGCGGTGGCGCAGGCTTGGCAACGCCGGAAACGACGACTGACAACGCATGGCCCGCAGAGTTTCCGCGCCTGTCCCGCGTGCCCACGCATGTCGCCATCAAGATGGATGGGAACGGCCGCTGGGCACGCGCACGTAACCTCCCCCGGATCGCCGGCCACCGGCGCGGTACCAAGAACCTCCGTCCCATCCTGGAAGCCTCCGTGCAGTTCGGCATCAGGATCGTCACCGTCTATGCCTTCTCGACCGAGAACTGGAACCGGCCACAGCCCGAAGTGGACGCGATCCTCACGATCCTCGGCGAGGCGATCAAGCAGGAGACACCGGAGTTGCACGCCAACGGCGTACAGATTCGGCATCTCGGCTCGCTGGAGGGGGTGCCCACACACCTCGCGCACCGTATCCAAGAGGCCCTCGCACTCACCTGCCATAACCAACGCCTGATCCTGAACGTCGCGTTCAACTACGGGGGGCGAGCGGAAATCGTGCGGGCACTCCGAGGGATCATTCGCGCCGGTCTCCCGGCAGAATCCATCACGGAAGACACGGTCAGCCGGTACCTCTACACGGCGGGGCAGCCGGACCCCGATCTGATTATTCTGCCCGGTGGTGAGATGCGCTCCTCTAACTTCCTCACGTGGCAATCAATCTATAGCGAGGTCTACGTGACCCCGGTCCTCTGGCCGGCCTTCGGTGTGTACGAGTATTATCAAGCGTTGGCGGCCTATAGCCAGCGCGTGCGGCGTTTCGGGCGTGTCTTGCCAGAGACCACCGGCAATCACCAGCCGACGGGCGCTCCCGGGGCAGCCACACCTAATGGGGCTGCCGACCTCGCACCTGGCTAGCTGCCGTGAACGACTGGGCGCCCATAGCGGCCGGCCTGACGACATCCACGATGGGTACGGCGCCTGACGCGCCACCCTGACCATGAGTAAACAGCAGGCACCGCCGCCCACGGCCCCGGTCCGCCGGCTCTCGGCACGCTGGTTCCTCGCCCTGCGGCGACGCCTCGCTTCGGCGCTCGTCATCGCCCCGGCCATTCTCGTCGCGGCCTACTTCGGCGGCCCGCTGTACCTTCTGGGGGCGGTACTCATCACCTACCTGGCGCTGCGCGAAGTCTATGCGCTGGCGCAGCACGCGGGATGGCAGCCCCGCCGCGTGCTCGGCTATCCCCTGGCCCTGCTGCTCTTGGCCGTGCTCGGCGGCGACCGACTGGTCGGATTCGAGCTGTTCGGCGAGTGGCGTGGGGCGGCGAGCCAGCTACTCATCACCGCCGGCGTCGTGGTGCCGCTCAGTTTCGAGATATTCCGGCGCTCGCCCGGCCGCCAGGGCGCCACCAGCGCGGTAGCCACGTTGAGCGGCTGTCTGTACGTCGCCTGGCTGCTGGGGCACTTCATCCCCCTGCGCCTGATCGGACCGGCCGAGGCCGGGCGCGGGTGGGTGTTCTACGTGCTGGCGGCCACCTGGGCCTACGACACGGCGGCCTACTTCACCGGGTCATTCCTGGGCCGGCACCGCTTCCTACCCCGGATCAGCCCCAACAAGACCTGGGAAGGCGTCGCCGGTGGTACTGTCGCCGTCGCGCTCGTTACTATTGCCGGTGGCTTGCCGTTGACGTTCTGGGGCTGGCAGGCACTCCCGCTCTGGCACTGGCACGCCATACCGCTCGCCCTCGGCGTCGCCGCCGCCGCCCAGATCGGCGACCTCGCCGAGTCTCTCATCAAGCGCCAGGCCGGCGCCAAGGACGCCGGCGGCCTCATCCCCGGTCACGGCGGGATGCTCGACCGGATAGATAGTCTACTTTTCTCCGTACTTGTCGTATATTACTATGTGACGTTAGTGGTCGTTCCGGCCGGGTGACCGGCGCCGGCAAATCCACCCGGCCGCCTCGGACCCAATCCGGCTCAACCCAACGAGCGCACGCAGCAGAGCTACCATGAAACGTGTTGCCATTCTCGGTTCAACCGGCTCGGTTGGTCATCAGGCGTTGAACGTCATTCGCGCCCAGCCCGCCTCTTTTACGGTCGTCGGGCTGGCAGCGGGGCGGAATCTGGCGCTGCTGCGCGATCAGGCGCAGGAATTCCGACCCGAGGCGCTTGCCCTCACCCACGCGCCGCCGCCGGCCGCACGGACGGACGGCCAAAACGGTAGCGCCTGGGCAGACCTCCAATCGTGCGGTCCTGAGGGGACACGGGTGTATGCGGGCGCTGACAGCCTGCAAGACCTCACCCTATCCACCAAGCCGGACATTGTGGTTGCGGCAACGACTGGCTTGGTCGGCTTGTCGGCTATCCTGGCCGCCTTGGAAGCCGGCATTGACGTGGCGTTAGCCAACAAAGAGTCCCTCATCGCGGCCAGCGACCTGCTCTTTGCGGCGGCCGGCCGGAGCGGCGCGGCGATCCTGCCCGTTGACAGCGAGCACAGCGCCATCTTCCAATGTCTCGTCGGCGAAGATCGCGCGCGCGTTACCCGCGTCATCCTGACCGCCTCCGGCGGCCCTTTCCGCACCCTGCCGGCCGCAGCGATGGCCAAGATCACCCCGGAGCAGGCACTAGCTCATCCGACGTGGCAAATGGGGCCGAAGATCACTATCGATTCGGCGACGCTGATGAACAAGGGGATGGAAGTCCTCGAAGCCGGCATCCTATTCGGTCGCACACTCGACTACGTGGACGTGGTGATCCATCCCCAGAGTATTGTCCACTCGCTCGTCGAGTTCAGCGACGGGTCGGTCAAGGCCCAGCTTGGCTATCCCGACATGGAGCTACCCATCCAGTACGCGCTCGGCTATCCGCAGCGGCTCGCCAGTGATTTCCGGCCGCTCGATCTGGCCGCGCTGGGACAGCTGACCTTCGAGGCGCCCGATCCGGTACGGTTCCCGTGCTTATCGCTGGCCCGCGAGGCGGGGCGACTGGGTGGCACGGCCCCCGCCGTACTCTGCGCTGCCGACGAGGTGGCCGTCCGGTGGTTCCTCGACGGCCGGCTGCCCTTCACCGCTATCGCCACGGTGATCGAAGCGGTGCTGTACGAGCACCCACCGCAGGCGGTCGAGGGCGTCGAACAGCTGCTCGCGGTCGAACGCTGGGCATTCGAGCAGGCCGAACAGTGCGCTCGGCAGACGGCCCAACGTACCGGCCACGTGCCGGTCGGCACCCGGACGCGGTAACATCCTAGGTATGTTCCTCACGGTCCTCTGGTTTCTCGTCGTTCTCAGTGTGCTCGTGCTCGCGCACGAAATCGGCCATTTCGTCGCGGCCCGCCGCGCCGGTATCCGCGTGCAAGAATTCGGCCTCGGCATTCCGCCGCGGCTCTTCGGCGTCCGGCGCAACGATACGCTGTTCTCGATCAACCTCTTGCCCTTGGGCGGGTTTGTGAAGATGAAGGGCGAGAATGGCGCACCGACGGCACGGGAAGACACCTGGACCGAACTCGAGTGGCAACGGTTCGCCGCGCTGTGGACGATGGCGAAGCGGCTGCCGCAGCCGGAGGCCAGACGGAGGCAGATAGCGCTCATTAAGGCCTATAACCCTCCGGTCGAGGAAGATGACGGCGACAGTTTCGCCGGCAAAAGCCGCTCCCAGCGAGCAGTCGTCCTCGTGGCCGGAGTCGGCATGAATCTGCTGATTGCCCCGCTGCTCTTCGCAGTCGCCTATATGCTCGGCGCCCCCTGCAGCAATTGCCGTGAAGTCCAAGTCCACGAGGTGCGGGCGGACTCTCCGGCCGAACAGGCGGGCCTGCAACCCGGCGATACATTGCTGCGTATGGATGGCGAAACGATCGAGTACATGGAAGCGGTACGGGCCGTCGTCCAGCGATCGCTCGATCAGCCGCTGTCCATCACGCTCCTGCGCGACGGCGCCGAGCTGACCACCTCCGCCGTCCCGCGGGTCACCACGTCGGCGCCGCAGGGGGCGCTCGGCATTGCGCTCGGGCCACCAATCGTCAGGTACCCGCCTTGGGAGGCGCTCCCGCTGGGGGTTCAGCGGACCGGCGAGTTGCTGGGCCTGCTCATCCGCGGCCTCTTCATGATCGTGACCGGGCAGCTTGCAGCCGACGTGGCCGGTCCGGTGGGGATCGCGCGACTCACCGGCGAGGCCGCACAAGACGGCTTGGCGCAGTTGCTCAACTTCACCGGCTTCCTCTCGCTCAACCTCGCCATCCTGAACCTCCTACCGATACCCGGTCTGGACGGGGCACGGCTCGCGTTCGTCGGGCTGGAGGCCCTGCGCGGCGGGCGGCGGGTCAATCCCGCTACTGAAGGCATCATCCACATGGTTGGTCTGCTGCTGCTCATCATGCTGATGGTGTACATCTCGTATCGAGATATCGTCCAGATCATAGGGTAGCCGGCCCGACCATAACCCGTCCGGCCTTGCTCGGTAGTCCGGTGCTATGGATATACGCGGCAGTGCCCTCGATCCGTCCGAGACCGCCGGTAGCTTGGCGACTTGGCCGGATGCGGGGATCATCTACTGCATCGCGGGCATCTGGACCGATACCTGGTGGGATAATCCGGTCGCCTGGAAAAGCTGGGTATGTGCCTTTCACGGTTGGTCCGAGGCGGAGTGGCAGCAGTTCGCCATGCTCTGGGCACGGACGCAGCAGTTGGCGCCACCCGCTGCCGACCGGGCGCGGTCGGCGCTCATGGCCACCTACCGCGTGTATTTCTATAACTGGCGGCGTACTCCCGGCGGCTCGACACACGGGGATGTGCGCCACGCCGCCCGGCAAGTCCACGTGGACTTGCAGACGCTCCGCAACGTGGTGCTTGTGGGACATAGCAAGGGCGGTGCGGTCATCAAATATCTCCTCGGAGCCGACTGGCCCTGGGACGCTGGCACGCGCCCGCTCGGCGCGGTATTCGTGGACGCGCCGCTCGATCCGCTGCGTGAGCTGGTGGGAGCGGCCTTCCGGTGGGGCCTGCACCCGACCCTGCGCTGGCAAGCACCCGCCGACGTACCTTGTCTCACCATCAATAACTGGCTCGATACCTCCGGCGGGCGGCTCCGTGGCGTGGAAAACATCCAGGTGTGGCTCTGGAACGACAACTTGCAGCCGTACCCCCCCCACGGCATGAAGAGCCGGCAGGCCCCGGAAGCACTCCGGCGCCTGCGCGCGCTGATAGATGTGCAGCACCGTCGCTCTGCGCCGCCCCCTCCAGCCATCTCTCCATCGCCGAGCAATGGCAAGGGAGCGTGCGATGGGTGATCGGGTCCCGGCATCTGTTAGAGCGCAGGCAGCGGTGGTACCGGTAGGCAACTCTCGGCAAGATTGTCGCCCCGATGCCCGGCGTTGGGGCCTCCTCTTGTTTGCCGAGGTACTGAGCGCCAGCGCTACTATGGCGATGCTGACGACGGGCCAAGCACCAAGCCCCGCTGCCGACCGCTACTGGGCCGGAGTCTTCACGCTCGTCACCCTCGGCAGTGCGATCATCGCGGTACTGTACGTCGTCTGCCTGCATGTCCTCGGCAAGCACCCGCGCGCTCTTGCGCTCCGGCGAGCGGCCCTGACGCTCTCACCGGCGCTCCTCGGAGGTCTCATCACTGCTTTTGCAGCTCTCGATCCTGACGTTGCCCAGGCGCTACGAGTCCTGCCGCGGCTGCGCCTACTCATCGGCGTTGCGCTCGGCAGCATCGCCGCCGGCACTATCTGGGCGACGCTGCTATGGACTGCCGACGAGGGGCGCGGCTGGCTGCGTGTACTCCGGCTGTGGAAGGCGCCCGCTTTCTATACGGGCCTCGCCGGATTTCTGGTCTTCGTCGCCTCCGGTGGCGGCCATCTCTATAGCGCCGACGAGTGGGCGGCCTACGCCGTCGCGCATTCGCTGGCGACCCGCGCGAGCATCCTGGTGCGGGACAACGACCCCTATCCGCTGCACCACATCGGCGTCCATGCCGTCACTCCACCGGCGGAGCAGCCGGCAGCCGGCTACACCAAGTGGCCGCTCTTACCACCGGTTGCTGCAGCACCGATCTATGCGCTCGCGCAGGTCGTTAGCTCGGAGCCTGATCGCGACTCCGAGCTATACGCCAACGAGAAACGCGGCCGGCCACTCGTGCCGCTGCTCGTCGGCCCCGCCTGGGCAGCCGCCACTCTCGCCGCCGTCGTCTGGCTACTGCGTGGAGCCGGCTATGGCCTCGGCACGGCGCTCATCGTGGCCGGGCTGTTAGCCGTCGCCACGCCTTGGTGGCCATACTCGAAAACACTGCTCAACGTCGTGCCCGCAGGGTTCTTACTCGTCATGGGGCTTGGCGCCGCCGCACGCAGTCAGCCTGGCCGCTGGTCATGGCCGGTCGTAGCCGGGGTGGCTGCCGGGCTGGCCAGTGCCACGCGCTACGAGCTGTTGCTCCTGGTCGTACCCATCGGCGCTCTTGTCGCCGCACAGTCTTGGTCCAAGAGCCATACCACCCGACTACGGGGTGCAATCGTGCCGGTGGCCGCCTATACCGGCGCGTGGGCTGCCGTCGTAGCCATCGGTATCCTCCTGCCGAATATGGTGACGAGTGGACATCCGCTGGACTTCGGCTATGGGAGCCAGCAGACGCTCGCCGGCTGGAGCGACAAGCCCCACATCGGTATCTACGGCACACTGATGAGTCCTGGCTTTGGTCTCTTTGTCCATGCGCCGGTGCTCGCGTTGGCAGCACTGGCGTTGGTCTGGCTCCGAGAAGATGCCCCACATCTGGCAACCGTGATTGCCGCCATTGCCGTAGGCTGCATCTTATTTTATGGCAGCTTTGGGGCCTGGCGGGCCGAACCAACCTGGGCTTCACGCTACCTGGTCACCATGACACCCATGCTCTGCCTGCCCCTGGCGGCCTTTATCCGCCGCAACGCCCACAACTACATGGCCATGGTCGCGCTCGCCGGACTGGGGCTATGGGGCGCCGTAGTGAACGGGCTGGCCGTGCTGATTGACTTCAATCGTGGCTGGCAGAACCTCTGGGCGATGGATGCTTCGCTGTGGAGCATCACGTGGACACCCAATTTCTCGGTGATAGGCGCACAGCTGCGCCTACTCCGCCTATGGTATGTACAGCAGCAGGGTAGCTTCGA
>JAJDZR010000029.1 GCA_022824545.1 Chloroflexota bacterium | reverse complement strand
TGAACGGGTGCTCCGGCACGTTCGGGTGGATACCGAACCACCGGTGGTCTGGGAAAATCCCTTCCAGGCGTACCGGATCGGCAGCCCGGACGACGTAGCGAAAGCGGCCATCCTGACCAGCTTCCACGCGGCGATCACCGGCGCCGCCGCCCCGGCCTACGGGGTGGAGAACGCGCTACGCGATTGGGAGCTGTGCCTGGCGATACGCGAGAGTGCCGACCGCGGCAACACCTGGGTGGAACTGCCCTTGCAGGAGCCGACGGCGCTAGAGCGCCAGTTCGAAGCCGCCTACGTGCGTCGCTACGGGCATGACCCCATCGAGGAGACGGAGCAGCTGCTGGACACGACCTTCACGCGGTCGGCGGTGATGTGGTCGCTGGCGAACTGGCTGTAGGGTACGGGCCTCACCCCCCGGCCCCCTCTCCATCGCAGAGCGATAGAGAGGGGGTGTAGATTCCCTAGACTCACAAACGAAGTGCAACACCACAGTAAGGTGTTGCCATGGGACGCCACTACACGCAGCTTGGCATTGAAGACCGGTGGGAATGACGGGTCATGCAAGGTCTCCGCACGCAGGAATGATGGGAGCGCGGCCCGGCGCGGCGTAGTAGCATACGAGCCGAGTGGTGGCGCGGACGCCATGGTCGAGGAGGGGCGGAAGGGATGAGCGCGACGCAAGAGCCGGGCGGGCCGGGTGCGGCGGAGCAGCCGCTGCTGCTCATTACCGGAGCCGCCGGGCGGATTGGCACATATTACCGGGGGCATTTGGCCGCGCACGGGGCGCCGTGGCGGCTCCGTCTTCAGGACTTGCGGGCGATTGACGATGCGGGTGCTGCGGAGGTGCAGACGAGCGACTTGGCGGACATGAACGCGGCGCGGCGCGCAGTGGCCGGCGCGCACACCGTTCTCCACCTGGCGGCCGACCCTAGCCCCGCGGCCGACTTCTACGCGACGCTGCTGGACCGCAATATCAAGGCCACGTACAACATCTACGCCGCCGCGGCCGAGTGCGGCGCGCGGCGGGTGATCTTCGCCAGCAGCGTGAACGCGGTGATCGGCTATCCGCGCGGCGTGCAGGCGCATACGCACATGGTGGCGCGGCCGGGCAACGTGTACGGCGCCACCAAAGCCTGGGGAGAGGCGTTGGCGGCATCGTTCTCATCCCAGCACGGCCTGTCCTGCATCGCCGTGCGGATCGGCGGCTTCACGCCGCCGGAGCGACTGCGGGAGCGGCTCGATCCCAACAACCCGGACGCCCACCGGACGCTTTCGTGGGTGGTGACGGCGGCGGACCTCAGCCGGCTGTTCGATTGCTGCTTGGCAGCGCCGGATGACCTCGACTTCGCAGTAGTGCATGGTTTGTCGAACAATCGCTATCCGGCGATGGACTTGGACTCCACGCGGCGGCTGCTCGGCTACGAGCCGCGGGACGACGCCTTTGCGCTCGCGGAGGCATTCGCTGCCGAGAGTTGAAGGGGGAGCACGATGACTACGAGCGCGGTCACAGAGCCGTTCGACGTCACCATCGGCGGCGGCCATTGTAGCCTTGTCGAGCTGAACTCGGGAGAGTTGCTGCTGTTGAGCAGCCGCTTGCAGCTTTCCCGCTCGACAGACGGCGGCCGGACCTGGAGCGACTTCGTGCCGGCCGTGGACGAGCGCGGGGCGGCGGTGGATGGCGGCGCGCACTCGACGGGGCTGCTGCGGCTGCAATCGGGGGCGCTCGCCATCACCTATGCCCGGCTAGAGACGACGACCGGCCCGCACGACGACTTCGGCATGTTCATCCGGCTGTCCCGCGACGAGGGGCAATCCTGGCTGCCGGAAGTCCGGATCAACCTCCCGGGAGTCTATGCGCCCAGCTACCACAACGCGATGATCCAACTGAGCAGCGGACGGCTCCTGTTGCCGGTGCGGTGGATCTTCACCGGCAGTCACCCGGACCGCGGCGGCCGGACCCACGCTTGGGGCCGGCTGGGGGAGCAGCGCTTCGCGGTCGAGGGCCATGCCCACCGGCCGGAGATAGACATCACGTTCGTGTACTACTCCGACGACGAGGGACAGACCTGGCAGCGCAGCCAAGACGAGCTGATGGGCTGGTTCAACGATGGGTACGAGGGCGTTACGCCGGTAGACGAGCCGGTCGCAGCCGAGCTACGGGACGGGAGCGTGCTGTTGTTCGGCCGCTCGACGGTGGGCCGCATCGTCAAGTCCATCAGCCGCGACGGCGGCGTCAACTGGAGCACCGTCGAGGCGACGGAGCTACCAAGCTCCTATTCGCCGTGCCGACTGGCGCGCGTGCCCGGTACGGAAGACCTGCTGGTGATCTGGAACCAGGTATCCGGCGAGGAGATTCGAAGGGGCTACCGGCGGGGACGGCTGTCAACGGCCATCTCCAAGGACGATGGCCGCACGTGGGAGCACCACCGCACGCTGGCCCTCAGCCCGGGGCTGCCCGACGTGGCGCGGGTTCGGCCGGACCCGGCGCTGCGGATGGTGCGGGCAGCCGACAGTCTGGGCGATTTGCCGGATGGCTACACGCTGTATCACTATCCCGACGTCGCGTTCGCCGGGGACACCGTCTATCTGCTCTACAATGCGGGCTACTACACGCCGACCGCGGACGGGGTCGAGCAGCGGCAGGAGCGCCGGCTGCGGGCGGTGCCGACGAGCTGGCTGTATGGAGCATGACGAGGAGGAAACGCCATGACGACGTATCGTGCCGGGGTGATCGGGCTGGGCCGGATGGGCTGGCTCTACGACGCCTCGCTGCCGTACCCGCCGTCGGTGCGTGAAGAGGATGGCACGCTAAACGAGCTGCCGCCCCTGCGCGACCACTCGGACATCCCGCCAATGGAGCATCCGGGCAAAGAGGGCCTGCCCACGAGCTATGCCGCGGCGCTGCGCCGGCACCCGCGGACGGAGCTGGTGGCCGGCTGCGATCCGAGCGAGGAGCGGCTGGCGGCCTTTGGGAAGCATCATGGGGTACAGGCGCTGTATACCGACTACCGGGAGTTCTTGACCAAGGAGCGGCTGGACCTGGTCGCCATCGCTGCCCATGCTGCCATTCGCCCGGACGCCACGGCGCTGGCGGTCGAATGTGGCGCCAAAGCCGTGATGACCGAGAAGCCGATGACGCTGACCTTGGCCGAGGCCGACCGCATGGTCGAGGTGTGCGAGCAAGCGGGGGTTCCGCTGGCGTGTGGCGCGATCAGTCCAAACCATCCGGGCTTTGTGCAGGCGAAAAAGCTGCTCACCGACGGCACGCTGGGCACGATCCTGAGCATGGAGACCTCGCGGGCGATGGCGCAACACAATGCTTGGATCTACCTGGTGGACAGTCCCGGGGAATGGGTCATTGGCGTGAGCGACGACGAGGAGGCCGTGCGGCGGAACGGGGAGTTCGTGGGCACCGGGATCATTCAGTTCGCCAACGGCGTGCCGGGGGTCCTGCGACCAGGCGCGCCGCAGGTCCGGATCACCGGCGAGCGCGGGGAGCTGATCTTCGATTGGAAGAGCTTTCGGCTGTGGCTGGACGTGGACGGACCGGGGGGCATGACGCGCGCGGAGATGGCGTTTCCGGAGCCGCAGGTGTTGGGGCAGTGGTCCATCCTGTACGGCGTCGAAGACGTGATCCGCTGCCACGAGCAGGGCGGCGAGCCACGGGTGAGTGGGCGGCGGGTGCGCGATGCGATGGAGATCGAGATCGGACTGCGCGAATCGCATCGGGCTGGCAACATCAGGGTGGCGCTGCCCCTGGCGGACCGCTCGCTGGGTATGGTGTACGACTGGTTCCGGTAGTAGCGTGGGACTCACCCCCCGGCCCCCTCTCCACTTGGTGGAGAGGGGGCGTAGGTTCCCGTCGGCGCGGGAGTGACGGGCCGGGCGAGGTGTGTACGACCGGCCGGAGGGTGAGGCGGAAGGGAGGGCGGCGATGGTGACGGTGAGCGGTGAGCTGGCGCTGCTCGGTGGTAAGCCGGAGGTGACAGAGCCGATCCCGCTGTGGCCGGCGGTCGGGGATGGCGAGATTGACGCCGTGGTGACGGCGCTGCATCGTTCGCGCAGCGATGTGCAGTACCTCAACTCCATGCCGGGTGGCGGCCCGGTCGCAGCGCTGGAAGAGGACTTCGCCGGGCATTTCGGCGTGCGGCACGCCATCGCGTCGGCTTCAGGCGCGGCCTCGCTGCACATGGCGCTCTACGCGGTCGGAGTCGAGGCCGGTGACGAGGTGATCGTCTCGCCGTACACGTGGGGACAGACGGTCTCGCCCATTCTCAATCAGGGCGCGATTCCGGTATTCGCGGACATCGAGCGAGAGACCTATACGCTCGATCCGCAGGCGGTCGAGGCGCGGATCACGCCCTATACGAAGGCTATTCTGGTCGTCCACATCTTCGGTCAGCCGGCCGACATGGACGGCATCCTTGCCGTCGCACGGCGGCACGGGCTGCCCGTGATCGAGGATTGTGCCCAGGCGACGGGCGGGCGGTACCGGGGGCGATATGTCGGCACCATCGCCGACGTGGGCTGCTTCAGCTTCGGCGACGGCAAGCAGATCATCGGCGGCGACGGCGGGATGGTGCTGACCGACGATGCAGGAATCTACGAGCGGGCGTGCGCGATTGGCTCGCACCCGGCACGGCAGGAGCGTGACATCCAGGACCCGGCGCTCACGCCGTACATTGACAGCCTGACGTATACGTATCGCATTCACCCGCTGGCGGCGGTCATCATCCGGGAGCAACTCCGGCACATGGACGCTTGGAATGCCGAGCGGCGGGACAATCACGAGCGACTGTCGGAGGGGCTGGCCGGCGTGCGCGGGCTGCGGCCGGTGGCGGAGACGCCTGGCGGCGAGCACGTCTACCATCGCCACAGTCCCACCATAGTTCCGGACGAACTGGGTGGGGTGGACCGCGCGACCATCGTGGCGGCGTTGGAGGCGGAAGAGGTGCCAGCCAACCTGGGCTACGTGCGGCAACCGATCCACCTGCGGGCGCGGTTCCAAGATCGAGCGTACTTCTTCGGACGGCAGTATCCGTGGGCGGCCCATCGCAGCGGTCGGGGCGCGGACGCGGTGACGTACCGTGCCGGGGATTGTCCGGTGGCCGAGCAACGCTGCGCCGCGGAGGAACTCGACCTGCTCGGCATGACGGCGCCGGCCTGGCGCGGGGGCCTGCGCGAGTTGGTGGACCAGCACGTGAGCGCGGCGCAGAAGGTCTTCGAGCCGGCCAACCTCGCGGCGCTGCGGGACTGGGAGCGAGGGCAGGTCAGCGCCGGCGAGTAGGCACTGATGCGAGGTCGGCGGGCTGGCCCCCACCCAAACCCAACCCCGGGGCCGCGGGGGGGGGGACCGCCGTCCCCCCCCCCCAGCGGGGGGGCCGTAGGGGGGGGTATTTGGAAGAGAAGGAGGAGATAGTGGGAATGCAACCGTCCCGCTTGGAGCATAGTGTCCTCCGTAAGCAGGCCGGTACGTATGCGGCCTTTCCGGTGATTGAACTGCTGGCCGATGGTCGTCTGGCGGTGGCCTACCTGTCGAATGACGCTGGGATCAGGGATCACTACGGGTTCGGCGACTGGACGGTGGTGACCTCGGCTGACGGCGGCGCTACGTTTACCCCGGCCGCGCCGGACGACATGAGCGTTCCGTTCAACTGGCCGGGGACCTCGCCGCGCGAGCGGTACGACCGCTTCGCCGGGCGAATGCCGGACGGCACGCTGGTCGCGGCGGGAGGGGTCGGGTTCGAGGCGGCGCCGGCGGATCGAGCGGAGGAAGCGAGAGCGGCGGGGCGGCTTGTCTCGACGCATCCGTTGCGCGACGACTCGACGGTGCTGCTGGGTGGCAATCGCGTGTTCGTGCAGCGGTCGCACGATGGAGGCCGGACCTGGGAGCGCCAGGAGTGGGAGGTGCCGGGCGCGCATCGGCTGAACGGTTTTCCGCGCTGCACCGCGTTGGCGGACGGGACCATACTGGCGCCGCTCTACGATGGAGGGGACATCGAGGCGGACCGCGTGCGGGTGCAGGTGTATCGCTCGACGGACCATGGGACAAGCTGGCAACTGCGGCTGGTGGGCAGCGGGGCGAGCGGGGGCTACGGCGACGAATCGGCGTTGGTGGAGACGGAGCCAGGGCGGGTGCTCGCCCTGATCCGCAGGGCGCCGCAGCGGTTGGCCGAGGCGTGGTCGGACGATGGTGGGCGGACGTGGTCAGAGGCGGTCACTACGGACATTTGGGGCTATCCGCCGCACCTGCTGAAACTGCGCGACGGACGGATTCTGTGCTCCTACGGCCACCGGCGCGACCCGCTCGGGGTGCAAGCGGTCATCAGCGCCGACGGCGGGCGGAGCTGGGACCTGGACCACCGGGCAATCCTGCGCGGTGACGGGGAGACGACGGACTTGGGCTATCCGATCTCGGTGCAACTGCCGGACGACAGCATCTTCACGGTCTACTACATGACTATCGGTGGCATCACGCACGTCGCCGGGACGCGCTGGGAGCTGCCGTGGTAGAGAGAAGGAGCAAGAGAATGAGCAGAGATGCGAGGACGCCCGAATACCTGACGACGGTTGCTATTCCGGCCGAGACAGTGGCCGAACTGGGCTTCGGTGTAGAAGCGAACGTGAGCGCGGCCGGGGAGGTGGGGATGCCGGCTAGCCATGCGCCCTATCTGTTCAGCGTGCATCTGCCGGCGGGTGACGACGCGGGACGGCTGAACGTGGGTGCCCTCGATGCGGCTCGCCGCGAGGTGAGTATCGAGACGGTGCAGCGGGCGATTGACGTTGCGTGCGAGGCGGGCGCTGGGCGTGGCGTGATCCACTCGATGGGCATTGTGTCGTTCGAGGGGGAAGAGGTCGGCGACTGGGACCGGACGGTGGCGGGGCTACAGCGGATCGCGGACCACGCCCGGACGCGGGACTTCGACCTGGTGCTGGAGAACGTGGTGTTCTACTGGCCGCCCGTGCCGGAGCACATTCCGGCGGAGCGGGCGGACCGCAGCCAGTGTTTGTACCAACTGGGGCGCGACCCGCAGGAGTGGCGGCAGCTGTGGGCGGCGATTGACCGCGACAACGTGCGGCTGTGCCTGGATACGAGCCACGCGACGACGTGCGCGGTGGCGACGAGCGACCTGGCGGCGCAGGCGCAGCGGGTGCAGGAGTTCCTCGACGTTGGCGGGGACCTGATTACGCACGTCCACTGGTCGGACAACTATCTCGGTGGACATCGCGGCCGGAACGACTCGCACCTGCACGTGGGGCAGGGAACGTTGCCGCGCCCCTTCCACGCCCAGGTGAAGCGGCTCGCGGCGGTGAAGCACCTGGAGCACAACAGCACGGCCGAGGAGCTGCGGGACGAGCTGGCGTTCATCGAGCAGCTTTGAGAGGGGGCTGGGCATGACGATGGGTGCGGCGACGGGGGCTGCGTCGGCGAGCGGGGGGGCGGTGTCCATTGAGGCGCTGGAGGCGGACTACGTGGCACGGAATCCGCGGTCACGGCGGCAGTACGAGCTAGGGCAGACGGTGATGCCGGGTGGGGTGGCGAAGGGGGCGTACTTCAGCAAGCCGTACCCGCTGTTCCTGGTCTCGGGCGAGGGGTGCTACGTCACGACGCTGGACGGGCAGCGGCTACTGGACTGCGCGAACCATCACACGGCGGGGATACTCGGACACCGGCATCCGGCGGTGATGGAGGCGGTGCGGGAGCAGCTGGAGCGGGGATTCGCGTTGGGTGGACCGACGACGGTGGAGTATGAGCTGGCGCGAGAGATGACCGAGCGGGTGCCGTCGCTGGAGCGGGTGCGGTTTGCCGGGTCGGGGGGCGAGGCGGCGCAAAACGTGCTGCGGCTGGTGCGGGGATGGACGGGACGGCAGAAGATCGCCAAGTTCGAGGGGGCGTTTCACGGGCGGGTAGATGCGCTAGAGGTCAGCGTCAGCCCGCCGCTGGACGAGGCCGGCACGCAGTCCGCGCCGCGGGCGGTGCCGCAGGGGCGGGGGTTCGAGCGGGGGGCAGCGGAGGACACAGTGATCCTGCCGTACAGCCACCCGGAGGCGGTGGAGCGGCTGCTGGTGCAGCACCGTGACGCGCTGGCGGCGGTGTGGCTCGATCCGCGCGCGGGCGTCTTGGCCGCCGACCGGGAGTTCATCGGGCACATGCGGCGGATTACGGAAGAGCTCGACCTGCTGCTGGTGATGGACGAGGTGGTGGCGTTCCGGGTGGGGCCGGGCGGACTGCAAGAACAGTGCGGTATTCGGCCCGACCTGACCACGTTCGGCAAGATCATCGGGGGCGGCTTTCCGATTGGCGCGTTCGGGGGCCGGGCCGACCTGATGGACCTGCTGGACGACGCGCGCGGCGGCACGGGCTATATGCACAGCGGGACGTTCCACGGCCATCCGGTCTCGCTGGCCGCGGGGTTGGCGACGCTGCGGACGCTGACGCCGGCGGCGTATGAGCACCTGACGGCGCTGGGCGACGAGCTACGTTCGGAAGCGAACGCGCTGTTCGGGCGGCTGGGCGTGGCGGCGCAGGCCGTGGGCGACGGATCGCTGTTCGGCATCCACTTCACGGCGGAGCCGCTGCGCGACTACCGTTCGCTGGCGACGGCGGACGGTGAGCAGGCGTACCGCGTACACTTGGCGCTCTTGGCGCAGGGCGTGATGCTGTCGTCGGGCCTGGGCATGTGCGCGCTGTCGCTGCCGATGGACCGCTCGCACGTGGCGGCGGTGCTGGCGGCGCTAGAGGGGGCTGTGGGTTAGTGGTCGGTGGTCAGTGGCTAGGTTCTGTTGACATTTTATCGCAACCAGATGAGCGCACCGGCGAACTGGAGGAAAGCCAGGTAGCGAGCGTCCAGTTTGTCAAACCGGGAGCATATCCGGCGAAAGTGCTTG
>JAJDZR010000148.1 GCA_022824545.1 Chloroflexota bacterium | reverse complement strand
CAAGCACTTTCGCCGGATATGCTCCCGGTTTGACAAACTGGACGCTCGCTACCTGGCTTTCCTCCAGTTCGCCGGTGCGCTCATCTGGTTGCGATAAAATGTCAACAGAACCTAGCCACTGACCACCGACCACTAACCCACCGCCCGCTCCAGCGCCGCCAGCACCGCCGCCGGTACTCCTAGTTATCGGCATCGAGGTACGACATCTCGGGGCGCATGGGCCACCGGTAGCGATCCGGCGGCCGAACCTGCTGCCCCCACGTGCGGAAGATTTCTCGCTCGCGGCGCTTGACAGCCAACTGCTCGCCAACCCAGTCCGGGTCCCAGCCGTCCAGTACCCGTGCGGTAAGCTGCTCCCGTACCTCCCGGCAGGCGGGGTCCTGCGCCCGGTCATGCAGTTCTTGGGGATCCTCGGCCAGGTTGAACAGCTGTGAGGGATGGCCGTGGTAGTAGCAGAGCTTCCAATCACCGCTGCGGACCATCCGCATGTACCAGCCCTCATCAATACTCAACTCGGCGAAGGCAACGTCTTCCCACTCGTCACTCTCACCGCGCAGCAGTGGCAGCAAGCTGCGACCACGGGCGCGGGGCAACGGTGGTGCACCGAGCGCGTCGAGCATCGTCGCCGGTAGATCGAGGCCGCTGACTACTCGGTCGCAGCGCGTCCCGGCCGGGAGCACGCCTGGCCAAGTAATGATGCCCGGCACACCTACCGAGCGCTCGTAGAAGGTCTGCTTCCACCATAGGCCGTGCTCGCCCACCTGCTCACCGTGGTCCGAGCTATAGACGATCAAGGTGTTGTCGGCCAAGCCGTTCTCACGCAGCGCCGTCAGAATCTCACCGATCATCGAGTCCAGCCGCGTGACGAGTGCCCAATAGGCGGTCCGCGCTCGCAGTATCTCCGCGTCCGTCACCTCGACGATGCCGCAGCGCTCCCGCCACCAGCGCAGGTACGGATGCAGCGAGTCGGAGAACGGCTCCGGGTGCTCGGGCATCGTCATCGCCCCGCGATAGAGATCGTAGTCCGCGCGGCGGGCCACAAAGGGCTGATGGGGCAGCATGAGCCCGACCGTGAGGCAGAACGGCTCCGCCGCCGGCCCGGCTCGCTGGCGGGCGCCGACTTCGTTCAGGTACTCGACCGCGGCGGCCGTGACCGCTTCATCGTGGACCTCATAGGCGCTCTGCCCATGACCGGATAGCTCCAGGCTCACGCGGGCCGGCCCCGCCGTGCCGTTGAGCATGCCGTGGCCCACGCCACCGCCGCCGAGGTAGTTGGGGCCGTGGTCGCCAACCCGCCGCTCGGCGAAGCCTTGCAGCTGATCCGGACCGACAGCATGCATGCGCCCAATCACGGCCGGGTGATAGCCGGCGGCACCCATCGAGTGTGCAAACGTCGGGGAGCCGGCGCCGAGGCTGTGGTCATTGGTCCAGACCTCGTTCTCGTGGGGGTGGCGCCCCGTCAACATAGCCATGCGTGCAGGGACGCAGAGCGGCGATGGGCAGTACACGTTCTCCAGCACGACGCCTTGCGCCGCCAGGGAGTCGAGATGCGGGGTCCGGACGAGGGGATCACCGGTGCAGCCCATCACGACCGGGCTGTGCTGGTCAGAGTGTAGGTACAGCAGATTCGGGCGGTCGCTGGCCATACTATTCGCCTCCACGCCGGATTGTGCCGCCGCGCGGTTGTCCCGGCTAGGGAGCCGCGGCAGCGAGGCTGCGGGCGGCTGGCCTAGCGAGCGGGACCCCGGGCCCTAGGACGCGGCTTAGGGAAAGTCAAGCTCAAGCGGGAGATCGGTGTCAAACGGGCTACTGGACGTGAAGCGGGCCTGAATGGTCGCCGGAGCCGGCTGCCCTTGTGTCGAGGTCATCGGAGCGATCACCAGGATGAGGCGCTCGATCTCGTCGGTCGAGACCTGCAAGGCACCGGTCACCCCGGTATCCGTGGTGTCGAGCGACAGCGGCGTCACTGAATTCCCCTCGCCATCCTTATCGAACAGCACCGCCTGTACGGACCACTGCTGCGGCACGATGTTCGTCGAGCGCACGAATCCAGCGACGGTCCAATAATCGCTCGCCGCCTCAGCATCGTCGGTGAAGTCAATGGCGGCGATGCGGATGTTGTCCAGCAGTATACCGGCGCCATGATAGGCCTG
This sequence comes from Chloroflexota bacterium, assembly GCA_022824545.1. Taxonomy (GTDB): domain Bacteria; phylum Chloroflexota; class UBA11872; order UBA12225; family JAJDUF01; genus JAJDUF01. The sequence goes on along the minus strand of JAJDZR010000148.1, from coordinate 4,467 downwards.
GTCGGTGATGTGGTGGATGCGGAGCAGCACCTCGCGGCCGGCGTAGGCGGTGAGATCAATGGTCTCTTCTAGCCACTGTGGCTCGGCGCCGCCGCCGCTGCGGCCATTGTAGCCGTGCCCGAGGTTGTGTCCTACCGGATCGTCAGTCGTCGTGTGCTGGCCTTCTAGGGTTGTCCACGTGCAGCCATTGTCGGTCGAGACGCCGACGAAGGCGTAGTCGTACCCTGCCTCGAGATCGTACCACGTGGCGAACTCTAGCTGGGCACTCGATACGCTGCTGAGGTCTACGCGACGGGTGAGGGTACTCTCGCTGTTGTCGGCGGGCCGGCTCCACCACATCCCGCTGCCTTGGTGGGCGTCGGCCCCGACCAAGCGCACCGTCGGCTCGCCGCGAAAGGTGATCTCCAGTATACCCGAGTCTCCGGCGGGTGGATGCAACTCGATGTAGTGGGCGGCGTGCTGGGTGACATCGGTCGAGAGCTGCTGGGGATAACTCCGCCACACCACTGACGGCTCCATCCGGCCATCCCAATCGTCGTAGCCGTAGCGCCCGTCGTCCCCGATGTCTTTGTCGTTCAACACGTTGGCGACGACCCAATCCTGGAAGAGGCTGGCAAAGGTCAGCCCGTCGCCGTGTTGACCGAGGTAGGTGTCCAGGAACACGGTGCCGATCCCTGGGGTAGCGATCAGGTCACGCAAACCGGTGAAGGCCAGTCCATCATCATCTTGATTGTCGAGCAACCCGAGCCGCTCCGCCAAATAGCTCATGAAGAGGTACGCGGCGCCATAGTGAGCCACGGATTGGCTAGGACTGCTGGCCCAGCTATCGAGCTGCGTCGCGGGTCGGCGCACAAATGCGTCGGCCGCACCCAGCGGGAGGTGGCCGGTGACGGCCATCGCTACCTCCGAGGCCCCCTCATTGATCCACGCATCTTGCTGGGGATGTACGAAGAAATGGATCATGTGTTGTAGCTCGTGCGCCAGGACCGCGTCGTAAGCAAACGTGCCCGCTCGGAACACGTTGGTGTTCATGTAGAGCATGGGCCGTTCGTTGCTGAACCGATTGACAGCAGTGGGGAGCAGGTCACTCGACGCGAAGTATCCGCCTACCCCTGGAATCCGGCCGTTGAAGATCGTGATCCGCAACCCATCCGGCAAGTCGCCGAAGGTGTGCTCCAGCAACGGCAAGGTGTTGGCCTCGAAGATGCGAGCCGATCTGGCGAGGGCACGCGACGAAACGGAGGCGCCGTTCTGGATGTACAGCAGGAGGTGCTCGCTGGCGTGGCGGAGGGTTGCCGCGGCTTTGAAGTGGGTCCGCTTCGGCTCGTCAATGACCCAAAACTCGCGCTCAGTGCCGACCTCCTCATCAATGTCCCAAGCGACCGATCCCGGTACCGACGCACCGCAGGGATAGCGGAAGCGGCGGGCGAGATCCACTTCATCCCGATAGGGCGGCACGATCAGGCGGAGCTGCTCCTGCAGGGCGCTGGCTTCACTACTCGGATCGGCCGCACCAACCAGCGCCGGCTGCGCCAGCACCACAAGGGCCACGCCCAGCAGCAGCAATCGCTTCAGCACGAACCACCAGTGACGCGACACCCTACTACTTCTCTTTGGCTAGCTCTGGAGACGCCGACCGGCACGCGCGGGCACCGAAACCGGCCTCTTAATCCTGCGACGGTCTACACTCAGGATACGTTAGCAGGTGGAGGCTGCGGCCTCCACGACCACCGGCCTGAGCGGCAGCATACGACCCACGCACGGGAGCACGGTCCAAGCCAGCGGTATCGTGGCTCTACCCCGGAGCCAGGAACAGAATGGACCATCGGCTAACGCTTACTTGCCCGGAGTATAGTAAAGCCGATGATCTCATCCCCCTCATAGCGGAGAATGACATCATCGTCGGTAAGCTCGCTATCCGTCGCTTGGCTAGGCTGCTTGAAACTGACATAGAGCGTGTCCGCCTCTGCGTCGTAGGATGACCAGAGATACCGCCGCGGCGAGTGCTTAACCATTGGCACCAGCTTCAGGTATGCCTCAATGTCTACTACGGCCATAGCTGCCTCGCTATAGGCTATAGTATGGCAAGCTCGCCGGTCGTACTGCACAATTCCCAGCGACTGCGGCAGGCCGGTCAGTACGCATGACCAGGAGGCATACCGTGTCCAGCCGAGGCACCGTAGACTTGGAGTCGCCAAAGCAAGAGGCGATCCTGGCTGTAAGCCGGTCTACGGATGGTGAACAGCCGCACCTCCGGCACGATCCTATGCCGGAGGTGCTAAAGCACGACCCGGATTTTCAGGTGATCTGGGAGGAGGTCCGGCACTACGGGCGTATGTTTGGCCTGACATGGCGACAGTTCTTGGACCGTTGGCGCTCCGGGACTATCGAAGATGACAGTTGGGAGAAGGCCCACTATGCAATGCTGGCCGCTTCCGTAGAGCAGGCGCTCGTTGATGTCGCAACCGACAGTTGAGCAGTGGACGGGAGCGCTCAACGGCATCATCAGAGCGAAAGGAGTGACTCAGCACTCTTTCGTCTGTCGCCGGGTGCAGCGTCGGGCCACGAGGGGCGAATTCCTCGAATACCACCTCACTATCCAACCCAACACGGCAGGACCAGGCCGGGCTGCACAGATTCCGTTTGGCTCACACGAGCGGCTTGCCGCCGTCGCACGGCTGCGCGTAACCAGGCGCAGTCGCCATTTGGTAGAGGTGATCGAGTATTCTCTCGCATGGTTCGATAGCCGAGATGAACGACCACTGCTGCGCTACGAGCGCCACGCTGAACCTCACCCTTACTCCTGGCACCATCTACATGTCCGTCAAGTGCTCGACGTGCGAGACAGGACTGCCCACCTACCCATCGGTGAGTGCGACATACAAGACATCCTCTACAAGCTGCTGGCCGAGTTAGCTTGACAGGCTCACGCGGGCAGCCACCAGCCACCAATAATTACTATGAGCGGCGATCAGCGCGAGGACGACTCCGCCGGCTGGGGGGTGTTAGGCGCCGGTGCGCTAGGTCTCACCGTCGCGCTGCGGCTGGCCCAGCGTGGCGAGCCGGTGACCGTGCTGGAGCGGGAGCCGGCAGCGGGTGGCTTGGCTGCCGGCTTTCCATTCCCCGGCTTGCCGAACACCTATCTGGAGAAGTTCTACCACCACCTCTTCCGCTCGGACCGCGACGCCATTGCGCTGATAGACGAGCTGGGGCTGGGCGCGCGGCTGGTATGGCCGCGTCCGACGACCGCGTGTCTGGTCCATGGTCGCGCTTGGCCGCTGGACTCGGCCCTGCGGGTACTGCGCTTCGGGCCACTCTCGCTACTGGATCGCCTGCGGCTAGGTGCCGCCATCGCCTACTTGAAGCTGGAACGGCAGCATCAACGCCTGGAGGGACGCACGGCGGCCCCTTGGATCCGCCGCACGATGGGGCGGCGCGTCTACGACCTCGTGTGGGGGCCACAACTGGTCAGCAAGTTCGGCACCTATGCCGAGCAGATCGCGCTGTCGTGGTTCTGGGCGCGGGTGCATTTCCGCAGCCAATCGCTCGGCTACGTGCGCGGCGGCTTTCAACACGTCTACGACGCGCTGGTGCGGGAGATCGAGCGACACGGCGGCCGCGTGCTGCTGGGACACGAGGTCCGCGCTATCGAAAAGCGGCCAGACGGCACGTTTCGGATCGAGAGTCGGGCGACCGCGGGCACCGCACCGCCGATTACCCATCGTTTTGGAGCCGTTGTCTCCACGCTGCCGACCCGGATCACCCTCCGCCTCACGCCGCAGCTCCCGGCAGCGTTTGCCCGGCAGTTCGACTGGGGACAGGCGTATGGAGCACACTGCGTCATCCTGGCACTCGACCGCCCCTTCATGCCGCCCGTCTACTGGCTCAGTGTCAACGACCCCGGCTACCCGTTTTTGGCAGCCGTCGAGCACACGAACTACATGGGCCCGGCCGACTATGGCGGCCGGCGGCTACTCTATCTCGGCAACTATCTGCCGATGGAGCATCCACTATTCGCGCAGGACGACACCGAGACGCTGGCGCAGTTCTATCCGTACTTACGGCAGATCAATCCCGACTTCGAGTCGAGCTGGGTACAGGAGCAGTGGGTGTGGAAAGCGCCCTTTGCCCAGCCCATCGTCACGACCGACTTCGTGCAGCACATCCCGCCGCACGAAACGCCGCTGCCGGGCCTCTACCTGGCGAACATGTTCCAGGTCTACCCGCAAGATCGGGGACAGAACTACAGTATCCGGATGGCCAACCGGCTGGTGCATCGTCTCCCGCGCCCCGCGACCACTAGGTTCTGTTGACATTTCATTATAATGGTCGCATGAGCAGCATCAAACTATCCCCGGAACAGTGGGGCAAGATACTGGAGTTTCTGCGCGGGTGCGCGGGCCTCTACGTTGGGCAGGAAACGGACTGCCAGCGTTTCATTGCGGGGGGCCTGTGGATGAGCCGCTC
>JAJDZR010000296.1 GCA_022824545.1 Chloroflexota bacterium | reverse complement strand
AGCACCACAATCGGGAGACCGGTATCCCACGCGAGGACCGTCTCCAACGTGCGTAGCCCATTACTATCCGGCAGGCTCAAATCCAGCAGCACGATGTCAAACTGCCGGGTCGCTAACTGATGGTGGGCCTCTTTCAAGCGGCACGCGGTGTGGACCTCGAACTGCGCCTCCGTTGCCGCGCCGAGGCTCTCCTGGACGAGATCCACGTCTTCCGGGTTGTCTTCCACCAAGAGTACGTTGATGGTGGGCGGAGTGCTCTTCATAGGTCCCTGTGCCTGTTGCCGGTCCGTGCTTACCGCCGTTGGGCGCTACTGGGTGTCTGCACCCAAAATCTCCAATCGCGTGGCGCACCTACACACACTGCACACAGCCCCTGGGCCACTCGGGCTACCGCCGGCCTCCTGCTCGTCAAAGGCAAGAAGCGGCGAGTGCCAGCGGCGGTGAGGCCTGTGTCAATAGCCTAGCTAACCTTCAGGACCCGCTGGAGCCTGGCCAGCAGTCCACCGGCATCACTGGCAGCAGCGGCGTGCTGGCTTTGATGCCGGTCCAGCGCCGACAGGATGTTCGCCGGCAGGACATCAAAGCTCTCCATCCGCTTCACCAGGTAGGTCTGAGCGCCAAGCTCCACCGCTTGGGTGCCGATGAACTCCTCGGCCAGCCCGGTGAGCACCACAATCGGCAGACCGGTGTCCCACGCGAGGACCGTCTGCACCGTCTGTAGCCCACTACTATCCGGCAGGCCCAAATCCAGCAGCACGACGTCAAACTGCCGGGCCGCTAATTGCAGTTGGGCATGCTGCAAGCGGTCTGCCCGGTGGACCTCGAAGTGTACCTCCGCGGCCTCGCTGAGGCTCTCCTGGATGAGGTCAGCGTCGTCGGAACTGTCTTCCACCAAAAGCGCGCAGACAGTAGGGCGATCAGCAGCCATTCGGTTACTCTCCATCCTCACCATCACCTACTACTGTTGGCCAGCCGTGGGTAACTGCACCATAGTGAGCCAGAAGTTCTCAATTGCCTGGACCACCTGCACAAACTGCTCGAAATCCACGGGCTTGGTAATGTAGCAGTTGGCATGCATGGCATAGGCCCGCTGGATATCATCCTGGGAAGATGAGGTCGTCAGGACGATCACCGGAATGCGCCGGAGGACAGGATCGGCCTTGATGTCTGCCAGCACCTCGCGCCCATCCTTCTTCGGCAAGTTCAGATCCAGCAGGATGATGGCCGGCCGGGGGGCCTGGGCATACTTCCCTTCGCGGCGCAGGAACGACAAGGCCGCTACGCCGTCAGTGACCACGTGCAGGCGGTTCGCGACCTTGGTGTCCTCTAGGGCCTCAATCGTCAGGTCCACATCATCCGGGTTATCCTCGACTAGCAGCATCTCAAGGGGAGCCTGTAGCATGTGGGTAATCATCCATCCCACCTCTCTACTGCCGGGAGTGTGAAGGAGAACGTCGCCCCTTGCCCCACCTGCGACTCAACAGTCAACTGCCCGCCGTGCCGCTCCACGATCTTCTGACAGAGCGCTAACCCAATCCCTGTCCCAGGGTACTCGTCTCGTGTGTGCAGTCGCTGAAACACTAGAAAAATCCGCTTCGCATACGCTGGGTCAATGCCAATCCCATTATCCCGCACCGCAAACTGCCACCGCTGGTCCTGTCGCTCCACCCCGATATGCACCCGTGGCGCCTGCTCACTACGGTATTTCAACGCATTGCTCAGCAGGTTCTGGAAGAGCTGTCCCACTTGCGTCGTATCCGCCTGCACCATGGGCAGGGGGTCCCAGGTGATCTCTGCCGCAGTCTCCCGGATGGTCACTGCCAGCCCCTCCAGGACTTCAGCCACCACCGCTTCCGTCCGGGTCGGCACCAACTCCAGCCCGCGGGTGCCCACCCGCGAATAGGCCAGCAAGTCGTTGATCAGCGTTCGCATCCGCTCCACCCCGGCGAGGCTGCGGTTGACGTACCGGTCGGCCCGCCCGTCGAGCTGGCCGGCGTAGCGACGCGCAAGCAGTTGGACGTAGCTGCCGACCACCCGCAGGGGCTCTTGCAGGTCATGGGAGGCCACATAGGCAAACTGCTCCAGCTCGGCGTTCGAGCGCACCAAGGCGGCCTCGGCTTCCTTGAGCGCGGCGTAGGCCCAGGCATTGGCGATGGCGCCGGCAATCTGCATCCCGACCTGTTGAGCCAGCACCAGGTGGTGCTGCGTAAAGGCGTTCGTCTCCGGTGTACGCATGGTTAGCACACCGACCACCTCGTCCCGGGCGATCAGCGGCACCACAATCGTCGAACGTAGCCCGTGCTCCAGCCCTTCACGAGCGCCGGGGAACTTGGCCAGTAAGTCGGCCTCTGTCTCAGCCTGCATCAGCAGGGGGGTCCGGGTACGCACGACGCCTTCGGACGCCGCGGCCTGCAACGATCGAGGCCGCCCAACGGCCCACTGGGGGGGTGATCGGTTCCTTGCTATTGTAAACGCTGGTGATGATGTGCTGTTCCAAGTCCACGGTGGCGATGGCCAGGCGGTCGTAGGGGATCAGCTGGCGCACGCTGACCGCCAGAGCCTCATAGATATCCTGGATATCGAGGGTGGCGCTAATGACCCGGCCAATCTCGGCCAGAGTCGCAGCTTCACGCCGCCGGCGCCGCAGCGAGGCGGCCGCCTGCTGCTGCTCGGTGATATTGGTGTAGGCCACCAAGGCGCAGCGCTGGCCCATGGGCTGCACCTCCACCCGAAACCAGCTCTCGGGTACATTTTCGTCGCTATACGGAAAGGTCTCGAAATGGTCCGGCCGGCTGCCAGTGGCCACGGCGAAGATGCGGTAGGGCAAATCCGTCTCATAGGCGGCTGGGAACGAATCAATGAAGCGCTGGCCCACAAATTGGGCCATATCGGTACCGGTGACCGCCGTGCTATGGGGACCGCAGTACACCATCCGCAAATCGCGCGGGTCGTCGGTCTCGGCCCACCAAACCACCACGGCCAGCGGCATCTGCTCGACGATCCGCTGGTAGAGCCAGCTCTCGACGTTACCGACGACGGGACCGACGACCTTGCTAATCTCGGCCACCCCCATGCCACTCGCCGGGCGGGCGGGCCGGGTGATTACCTCCTGCTGCTGGGTGATATTGGTATAGGCCACCAGCACACAGCGTTGGCCCAACGGTCGCACGTCAATCCGAAACCAGTTCTCCGCAATAGTTTCGTCGCCGTACCGATAGACTTCATGGTGCTCCGACTTACTCCCCGTGGCCACGGCGAAGTAGTTGTAGGGTAGCTCCGTCTCGTAGACAGCTGGGAACGTATCAATGAAGCGCTCACCGACGAAAGGCGACATATCGGCGCCCAGTTCGGCCGTCCCCTGGGGACTGACATACACGAGCCGCAAGTCGCGCGGGTCGTCGGTCTCGGCTCGCCAGACCACCACGGCCTGCGGTATCCGCTCCACGATCCGCTGGTAGAGGGCGGCCTCAGGCTGCTGTTGGTGGTAGTTCTCAGCGACCATTGTTTCGTTGCATCTCGCCACTACCACGGCCGGTACCCGGCATTGGTAGTGCTCCTTCCTTCGATCATGGGCGTCGTAGCCGGACCGGTTTCAGCCTACGCTGGCGCCGGATAATCACTGGCAGGGTGCCGCCGCCCGCTGCTCGGCGATATTGATATAGGACACCAGGGCACAGCGCCGGCCCAGTGGTCGCACGTCAAGCTGAAGCCGAGACTCAGGGGCACCTGCGGTCTCGTGGATCTCCTGGTATCCCGGCTCATGCTCCAGGGCCACGGCCAAGATGTGGCCTGGTAAGGACGTGTTGACGATAGACGGGAACGCATCAGCCAAGCGACTGCCCA
>JAJDZR010000116.1 GCA_022824545.1 Chloroflexota bacterium | reverse complement strand
GGGGCAGTGGTACCCACGTTATCCATCGCCCAACGTCGCTTCGACAAAGCGGAAATCAACGATGGCCTCTAGGCCCACACCGGTGTTTGCGGCGATGGATTCGGCGTTGACCTCTTCCGAAAAGAAGGCCACTAGGATGTCAGTCATATTCTCACGCACCATCTGGTACGTCGCGATCTGGAGCCGCATTTGATCCTCGCCCAGTTGCGGATTCGTCTCCATGATAGAGACGGCGGTAGCTTGGAGGCGCTGGGCCAGATACTCCTGTAGCCCCTGCGATAGCCCGGCGCTCAGGTTTTCGGCGATGTTGGCTTCGCGGGAGACGAGTGCCCACTGCGCGGGATCAACAATCCGGTACTGCACCAGGACAGCCACCAACTCGAAGCGTGGCGGCGCGATGGGGCGCACGATGGCCTGAAGGCCGAGCGTCTGTGGCGCCAGTGAAACGGGTTCCCGGGTGCCGAAGGGGCGCGGCCAGGAGGCCTCGAAGGGCCAAGGAAGATGGAGTCCCGGCCGCTGCATCACCTGTGCCCGTTGCGTAGATTGGACGGGCAGGAAGCCCAGGCCGAGGCCGCGGCCAAGCTGTTCGAGCCGGTCGAGCAGCGAGCTGATTACAATGGCCTGCTGTGGCACGACAATGTACGCCCCGGCCAGCAGATACACGGCGGCCAACACTGCGCCGCCGATTATGAGCGCTATTGGCAGCGCCTCCCAATGATCGGCCGGTCGCGACTTTAGTGCATACGGCGTGACCGCTTGCAGGAGCAGCCTGCGGGTGCGGCTGACGGCCCGCATACTCCGCCGCTCGTCGAGGACGCCGCCACGGCGCTCTAGGTGGCCGAAACGCCGCTCCAGGGACTCGCTCAGGCGGGCAATCTCCTGATAGGGGGCCGCGAGTGCGGGCAGGCCGTGGCGGTGTGCCAGCTGTGAGACGGCCCGACTCTCGTCCGCCAGCACCCCGGCTGCGGGCAGCGGCTCGTCTTCGAGGCGGTCGAGCTGCCGCCGGAGTTGCTCCAACTGCGCCCGGCTATCGGTGACAAGGGAGTCGAGTGCGGGCAGGGGCTGGACGACGAGCGGCTCGCCTTTGCCCCGTTGGGTACGGAGTAGATGCGCGAGGTGCCCATAGCGGCGCGCTGCGGCGCGGTGGGGCCGGGCGCGGTACCAGCCCCAGACGGCGGGCAGCAGCCCGACCACTAGAGCCAGCACCGGACCACCGGGCACCAAGCCGAGCGTGCCGATGGCCGTGCCGACGAGCGCGGCGATGCCGGGCTGCACGAGGCTGCCGGCGATGGCGACGACCCCGCCGACGAAGATCGCCACGTTGATCCAGAGCAGAGTCAGCGCCACCCCGACGAGCAGCCAGAGCCAGCCACGCGCGGCAATGCGCCGGCGTTGCCCCAGCAGGTAGCGCGTGAGCCGTTGCTCGGCCGGCCGGAGCGCCTGCTCCAAGTCGTTGCGCGTCGTCGCTTGGCCCGGCTCCGCGGTCGAATGAGTGGGAGCGTAGGCGACCCTTCGCAGCGGCGCGCCTTGACGGGCGGCTTCCAGCGCTTCCGTTGCGGCACGCCAGTCTACGACCGCCAGCTCACCGTCCCGCAGGGGGTGAGGTACGACGTAGAACTCCAGTGTTGCTGGCATTGTCGTGGTCCGTAGTCCGTATCCAGCTCACCACTCACTAGCCACTGCTTACGATGGCTCCGCGACTAGGCCGAGGGCATGAACGAGCGCCCCTTCGACCGCGGCGAGCAGGGCACCGACGCGCGCGGCCACGGGCCGGCCGCCGAAGACCTGCACGGCCAGCCCGTCGGCGTCGTAGTGGTGCAGCGCCGCTTCCGTTCGCACCGGTACACCGAGCCGCCGCACGCTGGCCACGGGTATGTACCGCCCCTCGGCGACCTCGATCATGGTCTGGGCGCCACCGGCCCGGCGGACCCGGCCGGCATACGGCTCACCAAGGACAGGGTACCCCATCCGCCGCACGTATTGCTGGATGGCTGCGCCCATGGCGTTGCGCGGCTGCTCGGCCAACCACCGTTCGCCGAACAGCAGCCGGCGGCGCCAGTTGCGGCGCGGCAGCGAGGGGGCGAGAGCAGAGAGGCGGTCGTGGTGCTCGTCCGGAAGGGCGTAAGATTCGACGAGTCGCAGCCCGGCCCCGGCCAGAGCGTCTGCGGCGGGCACGGTCGTCCAGTCTTCGAGCGTGAGGACGAGGGTTGGCCGAAACGCGGCAACGGCCTGCTCCCACGCGCGGGCCGCGGGTGTCGGCAGCCACCAGGCCGGCCAGCTTGCGAAGCTGTCGGCCTCCTCGTCCGGCCCGGCCGTGACCGATACGGCGGTGGCCGGGTTTGCCGGAATGCGGGTGATCCAGGGCTGCGGGTGCGGGAACCGCGCCGGTTGATCGAGGATAGTGGGGTGCGGGAACGCGACACTCAGCAGCGCCCGTTCCAGTACCGCCTCTCGGAACTGGCTCACGCGAGTCGCGGTCAGACCCTCGGTCATCAAGTGCAGCGCGGCGGCCCCGGCGCTGGCCGCTTCCGCCGAGGGTTGCGCTCCGGCGGCGACGACTTCGATCCAGATGCGTGTGCGTGCGTCGGGGTTGCCGGCGGTGAGCATGGTTGGCCCGTCGTCAGCGGGAACGGTCAAGGATAGGCTCTCCGGCTGGAGCGCGGCGTGTGCGCGGACCGCACGCTCCCAGGCCATGCCGCCGGCTGCGCTGGCCGCTACTGCTGCGGTGATGGGACCATCAAAGAGATCTATGGTCGTCCTCCGGTCCTACCGCCGGTAGCGTTGCGGTCGCTTCAATCTGCGATAAGGGCGTGTCCGGCTCGGTTGCCGTTGCTGCCGGGGTCAGCTCGACCTCGCACCAATGCCGCGTCTCCTCCGGCATGGTGACGGTGTTGACTTGCGCCGCGGCCAAACGCGCGGCGTAGAACGGTCGCAGGTCGGCGAGGTCGGAGCGGGCGCAGTGACGCCAGAGGGCAAGGAGCGCCGCGGTGTCGTCGTCGGCTTCCGCGCAGCGGGCCGCCAAGTCCGCGAGGCCGCGATGGGGAACTTGCCGTAGCTCCGGCGCGCCAGCGAGGTCGGCCGCTCGCTCGCTCCGCCCGACAAACGACCCCAACGTCTCCTGCAAGCCAGCGGCCCACCGCCGCTGGGCGCGACCGTACCAGGCACGCAGGAGCGGTACGCCGATAGCCAGCCACAGGCCACCGATGGTTGCTAAAGGATTGCCGCCGCTCCCGAGCACGACGGTCCAGCCCCAGATGGCGATAGCCACCGTCAGCAAGCGATGGCGCGTCCGGGCGGCACTGTCCGCCGGCGGCCGCGGCCCGGCCGCTTGACCGGCAGCGGTTGGCGTTGCTGCGGCGCTGGCGGCGGCTTGGCTCAAGACGCGAGCTACTGCTCGTTGCAGGGTGCCGTCATCGTCGAGCGGTGCAGCGACGTAGAGATCGAGGCGGAGGGGCGCCGCCGTTGCCGTCCACCACCAGGCCAATCCGGCCAACTCCCGGCGTGTCGTGGGCGGTAGGCCGATGGCCCACCGTCCATGACCGGGCAGCGGTGCAGCGTAGGCTCGGATGCTCGCCATGGTGCCGATGCCGACAGCTTGTTTCCGTCACTCCCGCGCTGGGCGGCTCTTTCTCGACGTACCGCTCCGTCAAGACGGGTGGGTAGCCTGGTTACCGGGTATCGGTTGGCGGTAGCGAGACCGCAATCACGGGTGCCGGTGGCGCACCGCCCAGAAAGCGAGCACGCCAGCGATGCCACAGGCCGGGCAAGCCCGGCGCGAGGGCCACGCCTTGCTCCAGCCATAAACGGTAGTGGCCGTACAGTCGCGCCGGGCCGGACCAGCGGGCCTCAAGGCTGTGGCTTTCCAGCTGGTCGAGCACATCCAGGGCCGAGCCGCGCAGGCGGCCGGCGACGGTCCACAGCGCCGCCATCCGATCTGCGGTGGCCCGACTCCGCCCCGGCACGATCTCGATATCGTGCAAGCGGCGCAATCGCCGCAGCAACCGACGCGCCCGCCAACCACGCACGAGCGGCCCCACGCCACCCGGTAGGGCCAGCAATGCGACCAAGAAGGTGAGCCAGACGAGGGACAGACCACTTGGCAGCGCGACCAGGATGAGGAACACCAGGCTGAGGAGGCCACCAACCGTCCACCAGAGGCGGGGCCAGAATACAGCGGCGTAGCCGCCTTCCGAACGGATGATGCTGCCCAGAGACTCGATGAAGCGGGACCGGAGAGCCGCTTGATCCGCAGTGGTGGCCTCAGCCGGGCCGTAGAGGGCAAGTGTCACCCGGCCTCCGCGCACCGGCAGGCGCGCCGGGTCGGCGTCCACAAAGCCCATCACGCCGTCGGGAAAGGGGAGGATGTATGCGTCAATAGCCATGCGGTGGGGACCTTTGAGCGCCCACGCTGCACCACAGGGGCTAACAACCGTGCCCGGCCAGTATAGCACAGGCTACCGTCGCTCCAGGGTGGGCGCTGGCTTGGTGGTGCGGCTCGATGGCCGATGGCGGTATCCTTACCGACTAGGCTTATGTGGCGTTGGATTGAGGCTGATCCCTTCGGGCATACGATCTACTGCTCTGAGGAAACCTGGCAGCGGAAGACTGCCCAGCGGTCTGATCTAGCTGCCCATGAGGCGACAGTTCGCGCCGCGATCCGTAATCCTCAAGGGGTCTACTTCGACCCAAAGTCTACGGTCAGCACCCGCGAGCGCGGCAATCCCGCCGCGGTGATGATGCATTATATTGGCGTGGTTCTGCTCCACGGGAGGTTTTCCGGGCATCGCATGAGTGTCGTTGTCAAGTGGCTCCCTGAGGCAACCACCAGTCGCTTCACCGGCTATGTCCAAACCGCCTACGCTACCAGCCGCGTTCTCCCTCGGCTACAATTGCATTGGGAACAATCGCCATGAGCACATTATCTCTAACGCACAGTGTCGTAGACGACATCGTGGCTGACCTGGAGGCCGCCGATTGGCAATACGATCCGGAAGCGGATGATATGGACATCATCCTGCCCAATGTCACGAACCGTGCGGCCGATTGGGTGCAGGTTGACGACGATGGATGTTTTGTGCGGATTGATCCGGAGCGCGGGGAGCCGTTGAGCATTGTCATTATCGCGTTCACCGTCTGGCTGGCGGAGAAGCAAGGGCGCGATCTCCCTGCCCCGAAAGCGTCCGTTGATTACGCTGCGGCGCGGCAGGCTATTGCCCAGACGCTGCGAGCGAGCGAGGACCTTGCTGCCGCCATCGGCTAGGTCTCAGCCCCGGCTGCCCTCACCCCGGCCCTCTCTCCATCACGGAGCGAGAGAAAGGGGAGATTCCCGCTTGCGCGGAAATGACGGGCGGTGAGGTGTCCTCGGCTACCCCTTCTCCGAGGTGGCTCGGCGATAATGGGCCTCTTGATAGACTCCATCTGAGGACACTACACGCCGGCCCGGCCTCGGGCGGCGCGTGGTCTTGATCGAAGGGAGAAGCATGGCCGAGCGGTGGGATGTCTTGGTGGTTGGCGGTGGACACGCCGGCTGCGAGGCCGCGCTGGCGGCGGCGCGCATGGGGCGCCGGACGCTGCTCCTGACGGGCGACCTCAACTCGATAGCGAGACTATCCTGCAATCCCTCCATGGGCGGCCCGGCGAAAGGCCATCTCGTGCGCGAGGTCGCGGCCTTGGGTGGGGCGATGGCCCATGTCACCGACCGGACGGCGATCCAAGTTCGGCTGCTGAACTCCGGCAAAGGACCGGCCGTCCAGGCGCTGCGCGCGCAGCTCGATAAGGACCTCTATCCGGCCACGATGCGCGACATGCTGTCGGCGCAGAAGGGTTTGGAGTTGTGGTCCGCGATGGTGACCGGCCTATTGCTCGACGCGGACCCGGAGGCGCCGGCCGGTGGGCGTGTGGCTGGGGTTGTCACTTCTACCGGCGAGCGCGTGGTAGCCCAGAGTGTCGTCGTCACGACGGGCACGTTTCTCAACGGGCGCATGATTGCCGGCGAGCGCGTCACGCCCGGCGGGCGGGTCGGTGAAGCCCCGGCCGAGGGACTTTCCGCGCAATTCGCGGCGGCCGGCTTGCGGTTGGGCCGGCTCAAGACCGGCACACCGCCGCGCGTTGAGGCCCGCAGCATTGACTTTGGCCGCACGCAGTTGCAGCCCGGCAGCCGGGTGCCGCTCTGGTTTTCCTTCGAGCCGCCGGCAGCCGAGACGTGGCGTGTGCAGCCGCCGGCGCCGTGGTACCCAGAGGCCGTGACGGACGGCTGGCGGGTGCAGATGCCCTGCTATCTGGTCCGGACCAACGATGCGACGCACGCGGCCATCCGGGCCAACCTGCACCGGGCACCGATGTTCAACGGGCTGATCGAGGGGACTGGTCCGCGTTACTGTCCTTCTATCGAGGATAAGATCGTCCGCTTTGCCGAGAAGGACGCGCACCCGCTATTTCTGGAGCCGGAGGGTTTCACGACCGCATCGGTGTACGTACAGGGAGCGAATACGAGCCTGCCGGAGGATGTGCAGGACGCCATGCTGCGGACGATCCCGGCGCTCGCTGCTGTCGAGGTGCTGCGTTATGGCTATGCGGTGGAATACGACTTCGTGCCGCCGGATCAGACGACAGGCTGGCTGGAGTGCAAGCGGCTGCCGGGACTGTTTCTGGCCGGGCAGATCAACGGGACATCCGGCTATGAGGAAGCGGCGGGGCAAGGGTTGATCGCGGGCATCAACGCGGCGCTGGCGGCCGGCCGGCCAACCGGTTCCGGCACGGCGCCTCCCAACGGCGCTCCTGCGAATGGGGCAGCGGCGGCCCTGGAAACAACTAGCAGCACGGCGGCCACGCTCGACCGCCTGGCGGCCAGCAACCGGCTCGTATTGCCGCGCGACCTGGCGTATATCGGCGTGATGATTGACGACCTGGCGACGACGGAGCACCGCGAGCCGTACCGTCTGCACACGGCGCGGGCCGAGTATCGCCTGCTCCTGCGGCAGGATACCGCGCACTTCCGGCTCACCCCTATCGGCTATCGGCTGGGACTGATCGGCCGGGAGGTATACGAGTACACGGAGCGGCAGCGCGATCAAGTCGCCACCGTGCTCCGGCAGGTCCGGGGCAAGGGGCTGGGCGCTGCACCGGAGCTGAACGCGCGGCTCCGCGCGGCCGGTCTGCCGCTGGTCACCAAGAGCACGATGGCGCTGGCGTATCTGCGGCGGCCGGAAGTCGGCGCCGTGGCCCTCGCGGCGTTGGGCTGGGACGACCTGCCGGCCGAAATCGCCGATCACGTGCTGACCGAGATCAAGTACGAGGGGTTTATCGCCCGCCAGGCCCAGGCGGTGGCGCGGACGCGGCAGCTGGAGCATCACCGCATCCCCGATCGGGTGGACTATCAGGTGCTGCGGGGGCTACGCACGGAAGCGCAGGAAAAGCTGAGTCGCTTTCGCCCGGCCACGGTCGGCCAGGCGGCGCGGATTGCCGGCGTGACGCCCGCCGACATCTCGGTGCTGCTCGTGCATCTGCACGCTTCGTAACGCTTCGTAGTGGCCGGTATTTGCACCTAACTACTGACCGGCCAAAGCCACACGGAAAGTGCCAGGTGTGGTGCGGCTTTGAACGGTCACCCGTCCCCTTCCCTGCCAGGGCAGGGGAGCGCTGGCGGCACCGGTCCGCCGCTGCCCTCCAGGAAAGAGGGGGCTGTGTGACAAGCGGCAGCTGGGGGCTGGATTGCGGCGGAGGCCGCAATGACGGGCGGCTGGGCGCGATAAATCGTGCCCCTACAGGAAAAACTACCCTTGTGAGAGGGACCATAGGGGGGCTTGTCCAGGCTCCGCTTTGGTAGGCTTGCTGCCGGGAGGATGGTTGGACATGGATGTATTGACTGCAATCAAAACCCGCCGCAGCATAGGACGCCCTAGCCAGAAGCCGGTGGATCGTGACGTGATCGAGACGTTGCTGGACGCGGCGGCGCAAGCGCCCAGTCACCACAACACTTTTCCCTGGCGGTTCCACGTCCTGACCGGGGACGCACGGGTCGCGCTGGGCGAGCGACTGGCGGCGGCGCTACGCCGGAGCCTGACGGAGGAAGGGCAGGACCCAGAGAGCAAGCAAGGTCAGGCGCTGCTCAAGGCGGAGGCCGGCAAGACGATGCGGGCGCCGGTGCTGATTGCCGTGTCGTCGCATCCCTCGGATGCGCGCGACGTGGTGGAGCGCGAAGAGCACTTCGCTTGCGCCGCAGCCGTGCAGAACATACTGCTGGCGGCGCACGGCTTGGGTCTGGCCGTGATGTGGAGGACGGGCGACGGCAGCGAGGCGCCGGAGGTCAAAGAGTGGCTGGGGCTGGCGGGGCGAGATCAGATCATCGCGCTGGTCTATGTCGGCTGGCCGGAGCCGGGCGCGGCGCTCTACCCGCTGACACGTCGTCCATGGTCCGAGCTGACCGAGTGGCGCGGCGACGAATAGTGATCGGTGGTCGGTGGCTAGGGGTGAAGACTAGCCCCCCCTATGGTCCCCCCGCTGCGGCGGGGGGACGTGGATTCCCTAGACTCACAAACGAAGTGCAACACCAGAGTAAGGTGTTGCCATGGGACAAGCATACACGCAGCTTGGTATTGAAGACCGGTGTGAATTGGCCCGTCTACACGCCCAGGGCTGCTCGCTCCGGC
>JAJDZR010000015.1 GCA_022824545.1 Chloroflexota bacterium | reverse complement strand
CCGCCCGACGTCATCGTTGATAGTGAGGGCAGTCCCAGCGTTGACGTCGAGGACTTCTACAGCCGTGGGGGGATGCTGAAGCCGATAGCAGCGCACAAAGGCTCCGGCCTCTCGCTGGCAACGGCGCTACTCGGTGGGCTGGCGGCCATCGGCGAGGACAATCCCTCGTCCAACGGCACGGCGCCCCAGCCGCCCCCCGAGGGTGGACGTGATCGCACGGGGGGTATCTTCCTGCTGGTCATCAATCCGGGCGCCTTTGGCGATGCGGATGCCTACCGCGAAACCGTGTCGCGGACGGTCGGCGCGATTAAGGCGACGCCGCCAGCGCCCGGTGTCGAGGAAGTGCTGATCCCCGGCGAACCGGAGTTCCGGGCGCGAGCGGTGCGTGGGCGGGAAGGCATCGCGCTCCCGGAGGGGACCTGGGACGAGCTAGAGGCGGTTGCCGACCGCTTTGGACTGACGCTGCCGGCGACGCGCCCGGGCTGATGACTGCTGGCCCCTCTGTGGTCCCCCGCTGCGGCGGGGGGACGGGCGCAACATGGTGCGCCCCTACGGCTTGGCCTGTACCCACCCCTGTGAGGGCGGTAGGATGCCGGAGGCTCGGCTGCGGACCTCGGATGGGGAGAGCGGGCCGGCTTCGGTGACGACGGCCGTGAGGTAGTGCAGCGGGGTGCGGTCGAAGTAGTAGTTGGCCACGGCAACGCCCGGCAGCGGCCCGGCAAGCACTTCCTCCGGCGGCTGCGCTCGGTCCGGCACGGCAAAGCCGCGGCGCTGTGGGGCCGGGCGGCGCGTGCGGGGCAGCCGCGGCAGCAGCTTTTCGCTGGGGCAGACGGCATACACCGGGACGCGACAGGCACGGGCGGCGAGAGCCAGTGCCGCCGTACCGGCCTTGTTTATCAGGCCGCCGGGCGCCACCGTATCACCGCCGACGAGTACGGCGTCCGCGTCGCCGACGAGCCGGGCCGCCAGGGCATCAACGGCGAGGGTGGTCGGGATGCCGGCCGCCGCGAGGCGTTGAGCAAGTGTCCGGCCTTCGCAGAGTGGTCGCGCTTCCAGACAGGTCACGTGGGCGAGTCGACCGGCCGCGTAGGCGCGCCGCAGGGCCGCCTCGACCGTGCTACTGGCCGAATGAGTGAGCACGGCGGCCTGGCTGGGTAGGAGCACGGCGGCGTGGATAGCAGCCTGCTCTTGATGGGTCTGCATCGCTGCGATGAACGCCGCGGCGGCTTGGCTGCCGGCGGCGGTCAGCACGGCCCAACCGAGGCGGCGGAGGGGCGCCATGACCGGCTGGGCTGCGGCCAGCTCTTCTACGGCTGCGCGCACGAGTGCGGTTGGCCGGGCCGTGTCCACGCCGCTACTTGAGTCGGCGAGCCAGGCAGCCAGCGCGCCGAGGGCCGCGACGGCTTGGGCGGTGAGGGCCGCGGCGCCGGAGGTGTGATCGTCGCGGATGGCGGCGACCTGTGCCCGCCACGCTGGCGGCAGCCGGCTCGGTGCCGGGACGTCGGTGCGGCCGGTAGGGCGGCGCATAGTCTGCCTGGCGAGCGCGTTCTGGCGGGTCGGTGGGACGGTGGGACGGTATGATGATGGTATGTCTCAGCGACGGCGGCCGGTGAACACTGCCCGCGTGCAGTTTGCAGCGTTGGTGCAGCAACCGGAGGAGCAGTGGAACCTGGACCGGGCCGCGTTGCTCATCGCCCAGGAAGCATACCCGGACTTGGCGGTTGAGCAGTATCTCCGGCGGCTGGACGCGCTGGCCGAGGCGGCCCGGGGGTACTTGCCGCGCGTGGCCGGTCATGCCATGTGGTCCCGCGACGACGTGCTGCGGGCCGTGCGGGAGGTGCTTGTCGAGCGTGAGGGCTTCGGTGGCAATGAAGAGGACTACCACGATCCACGGAACAGCTTCCTCAATGAGGTGCTGGATCGGCGGGTGGGGCTGCCCATCACGCTCTCGCTGGTGTACATGGAGGTCAGCCGCCGGCTCGACGTGCCGGCGCAGGGGATCGGACTACCGGGGCATTTCATCGTCGGCTGGCCGCCGGACCGTCCGGATGGCGAGATGCGGTACCTGGACCCGTTCCACGGCGGCCGGGAGCTGACCGTTGACGAGTGTGGCGAGCTATTTCGAGAGATGTTCGGAACGGACATCCCGTTTAGCGAGGACCTACTTCAGGCAGTGGGCAAGCGTGCGCTGATTGCGCGGATCCTGCGTAATCTCAAGCTGCACTACGTCGGCGGGCAGCAGTTCCAGTTGGCGCTGGACGCCGTCGAACGCATCTTGCTGGTGGAGCCGGTGGCGGCGGAGGTGCGGGATCGTGGCGTGATCCTGGCGCACATGGGCCAACTGAGTGCGGCCTGGTCCGATCTCCAGGCGTATGTGCAAGCGGCTCCCGATTACCCGGACGTGGAGCAGGTGCGCGAGCTGGCCGACCGCATCTGGCGCAACCTGGGTCGCATGAACTGAGGGGCGGACCTACCTCCTGTCAGCGGGCCTCACCCCCCGGCCCCCTCTCCACCATGTGGAGAGGGGGTGTAGCGCCTGGGCATGATTCATCGCGCCCCTATGAAAAAGCCTACCCTTGTCAGGGACCAGAGAGGGGGTATTCACCTCCTGACCACTAGCCGCTGGTATTGACCCCCACCCTAGTCCTCCCCCGGAGCAAGCTCCAGGGGAGGGAACCTGCTCTAGGCGATGAAGAGTGGTCCGAACACGAGGGCTACGATGGACATGAGCTTCAGCAGGATGTTGAGCGCCGGCCCGGAGGTGTCTTTGAACGGGTCGCCGACGGTATCGCCGACGACGGCGGCGGCGTGCTCGTCGGACCCCTTGCCGCCGAGATGACCGGCTTCGATGTACTTCTTGGCGTTGTCCCAGGCGCCGCCGGCGTTCGCCATCATAATGGCAAAGAGAAAGCCGGTGGCGATGGAGCCGATCAAGAGGCCGCCGAGCGCCTCGGGACCGAGAATAGCGCCGACGACTATCGGTACGACGATGGCGATCAGGCCCGGCAGGACCATTTCCTTCATCGCGCCGCGCGTACTTATGTCAACGGCGCGGGCATAGTCGGCGGTTGCCGTGCCTTCCAAGAGGCCCTCGATTTCCCGGAACTGCCGCCGCACCTCCTGGACCATGGCATACGCCGCCCGTCCGACGGCCTGCATGGTGAGGGCACTGAAGACGAAGGGCATGATGGCGCCGATGATGAGGCCGATCATGACGTTGAGGTCCATGATGTTGAAGACTTGGACCCCGACGACGCCGGAGTAGGCGGCCATCAGGGCGAGGGCGGTCAGTACGGCGGAGCCGATGGCAAAGCCTTTGCCGGTGGCTGCCGTGGTGTTGCCGAGGGAGTCGAGCGCGTCCGTGCGCTCGCGCACCTCCGGCGCCAGGCCGGCCTGCTCGGCGATGCCGCCGGCGTTGTCCGCGACCGGACCGTAAGCATCGGTGGCGAGGGTGATCCCCAGTGTGGAGAGCATACCTACCGCGGCGAGGGCAACACCGTAAAGGTCCGCCAACTGGAAGGCACCCCACATGGCGACGACGACCACGATGCCGGGAATCACCGTGCTCATCATGCCCAGCCCCAGCCCGCCAATGATGATCGTTGCCGGGCCGGTGGCGGCTTGCTCGGCGAGCTTCTTGGTGTGGCGGTATTCGTAAGAGGTGTAGTACTCGGAGGCGGTGCCGATGATCTGTCCGGCGACGAGGCCGACGGCGACGACCCAAAAGAGGTTGAAATCCAAGCCGAGCGCGAGTACGGCGCCGACGGTGCCGGCGAGGACGAGGACGCCGGCCGAAAAGATGCCCGTCCGCAGCGACCAGAGCAGGCGCCCCATGTCGGCGCCTTCGCCGGTACGGACGAGGAAGGTACCGATAATGGACGCGGCGATACCGAGCGAGGCGACGAGCAGCGGGAATACGGCCAACTCATCTCGGCCGGTGGACAGTGCGCCGGCACCTACCGCGGCCAAGGCGACCGTCGCGATGATCGAGCCGACGTAGGACTCGAAGAGGTCGGCGCCCATACCGGCAACGTCGCCCACGTTGTCACCCACGTTGTCGGCCACGGTGGCCGGGTTACGGGGATCGTCTTCCGGTATCCCCTGCTCTACCTTGCCTACGAGGTCGGCGCCGACGTCGGCGGCTTTCGTGTAGATGCCACCACCGACTCTGGCAAAGAGCGCGATTGAGGAGGCGCCAAACCCGAATCCGGCGACGATGCTGGCGTCTCCAAAGGCAATGAACATCAGGGTCACGCCGAGCAGGGCGATTCCGACGACGGACGCGCCCATGACGGCGCCACTGTTGAAGGCTACGCGCAGGGCGGGATTCAGCCCCTGCATGGCTTGGACGGTGGTCCGTGTGTTCGCCCGGACGGCGATGCTCATGCCGATGAACCCGGCCAGTCCGGAGCCGAGCGCACCGACCAGATAGGCTATCGCCGTCCCCGGAACGGATGACCCGGCGCCGCTGCCGACCTTGCCGAGAATGTCGAAGTCAATGAAGACGGCGAGTATGACGGTCATCACCACCACGAAGATCGCCAAGAGGCGATATTCGCGCGAAAGGAACGCCGTGGCGCCTTCCTGAATGGCCTGACCGATGAAGCGAATTTGCTCGTTCCCGGCGTCCTTCTTCAGGACGGTGGAGGCTAAGAACGCTGCGAAAGCAAGCGCCACCACTGCGGCAACGATAGATACTATCTGGATTGTCTCCACACTATCCTCCGGTTACGCTCTGCGGGATGATGCTGGCCTCGAGTACCGCGTGCCTCCCTCCGGGTACGGCGCGTCATGCTAACACCTTGTGGAGCGCGCCAACCAGCGCGACGTGATCGCTCTCGCTGCCAACCGAGATGCGGAGGTAGCGCTCCAAGCGTCGCTGGTGGAAGTAGCGCACCAGCACGCGCCGCTCGCGGAGGGCCGCGTATACCTCGGCGGCCGGCTGGGGCTGCGGCTCCACGAGTAGGAAGTTGGTGGCCGACGGCCAGACGCGCCAATTGAAGGCAGTACGGAGGATTTCGGCCAGCTCGTCGCGCCGTCGGGCCAGAAGGCGATTGGCGGCCATCGCCAGGTCGTACTGGGCCAAGGCGGCGATGCCGGCGGCCTGGCTGAGGCGGTTGACGTTGTAGGAATCCTTCACTTTGTAGAGGCCGCCGATCAGCTCGTCCGAGCCGAACGCATAGCCGATACGCAGCCCGGCCAGCCCGAACCCTTTCGACATGGTGCGGGTAATCAGCAAGTTGGGATAGCGGCTGAGGAGGGAGAGCATGGAGGTGGCACCGAAGTCCACGTAGGCCTCGTCGGTGACGACTACGCCGTTCAGTCCCGCGCAGAGGGCCGCCATCTCGTCGTGCGTGACAGGCTTGCCGGTCGGTGCGTTGGGATGGGCGATAAACGTGACGCGACCGCCGGCGCGGACCAACTCATCCACCGGCAGCGCAAACTGGGTATCCGAGTCGATCTCCAGGAGTTGGGCGCCGTGAATCTCGGCCAGTGTGCGGTACACACTGTAGGTAGGGTAGGGCGTGACCACCCGCTCGCCCGGATCAACGCACGCCCGCAGGGTCAAGGCGAGTAGCTCGTCGGAGCCGTTGCCGACGATGATCTGCTCCGGTGGCACGCCGTAGCGCGCCGCTAGGCGGTCGCGTAGCGCGGAGCACGTCGGATCGGGATAGAGGCGCACCTGCTCGTCGAGCGCCGCCCGGACGGCGTCGGTGATGCCGGGGAGCACGTCGGGATGCTCGTTGGTGTTCAGCTTGACCCACCCGGTTTCGCGCGGCTGATCGCCGGGCACATACGGCGCCAGCGCGGCAACGTCAGCGCGGAGCAGTGAGGCAGTCATCGCGTTCTCCGGTACTCGGCGGCCGAGGCAATTGAGCCAGTCAGGTGGGGATTGTAGAGCCTTGTGCAGGATTTCACAAGCGCGACTGCTCCCAGCGCCGTAGGGGCGCGATTGATCGCGCCCAGGCGTTCGTCATTGCGGCGCAAGCCGCAGTCCATCCTGCCCATCCTTGCATCCCGAAAATCCTGATGCAGACAAAAATCTTACCCCAGTCAGGAGGGGGCCGGGGGTGCGGCGAGAGAGCGGCGCAACGTTGTGACGCGGTATCATCAAAGCGGAGCAAGGCGATGAAAGTGATCGAGCAGGCCAGCGTCGCGGCACTACCAACGCTACCACGGCCGCTGACAGCGCAGGAGTTCTTTGCGCTGCCGGAGGAGATTCGGGACCGGCACGAGCTCGTGCGTGGTCGGCTGGAGGAATTGGACACTGTGCCACCTGGAATTCGCCACGGTCGGGTGATGCTTCGAGTTGCCCGCGTGCTCATGGACTACGTCGAGCCGCGCGGTCTCGGCATGGTCGTCGGCGGTGACGCGGGCTTCATTCTGGAGCGGGCGCCGGATACGGTGCGGGGGCCGGACGTGGCCTTTGTGCGGGCGGAGCGGGTGCCCCCTGACGATGAGCTGGACGGGTTTGCGGACCTCTCTCCCGATCTCGCCATCGAGGTGCTGTCCCCCAGGGATCGGCCGGGGCGAGTGCAGGCTAAAGTTGCGGACTATCTGCGTACCGGCGTGCGACTGGTGTGGGTGGTAGACCCCCGCGCACGGACGGTAGTCGTCCACGTCCCCGGCCATCCCCCGCGTGTGCATACGGTGTCTGACTGGCTCGACGGTGGTGACGTACTTCCCGGCTTTTCCTACTCCGTGGGCGAACTGCTGGCGTAGCCGTCGGTTGGCCCGGCGGTCTAGGAGCCGCCCTCCAGCGTTTGCCGGAGCCGGAAGATTTCGAGCCGCAACTCCGACAGTTCCCGGTCGAGGTCGCCCAACTGTCGCTGCACGTCTGCCGGCAGCTCCAGGAGCGTGCGCTGCAAGCGGTTGGCCCGGTCCTGGACGGCCTCGACGGCGGCGAGCACGGCCCCACGGTCCAGGCCCGGCGTCGCTGCAGGTGTCGTCGGCTGCGGTGCGGGCGCCGTTTGGGTAGTGGGTGCCGTTTGAGTGGGTTGGGCTGTTGTCGTGGGGGCCGGAGCGGTCGTGGTAAGGCCGAGGTCCATTGGCCCGCCGAAGAGTTGGGCCAACGCTTCGGAGACGGTCTGCTCCATGACGATCGAGTTGCCGGTCGCCATGATGACGCGCTTCATCTCGGGAATGCTGCCTTGGTCGGCCAGGAGGTAGATCGGCTCCACATAGAGATTGGACTGGCCAACCGGGATCACCAACATATTCCCACGGATGACCCGAGAGCCGGACTGGTTCCAGAGGGTGAACTGCTGGCTAATCTCCTCGTTTTGGTCAATGCGGGCCTCGATCTGCAACGGACCGAAAATGAGCTTGTCCTTCGGGTACTTGTAGGCCACCAACTCGCCGTAGTGGGTACCATCGGAGCGGGCGGCGAGCCAGTTGCTCATGTTGTTCTTGTTGTTGGGAGTGTAGGGGAGAAGGAGCACGAACTCTTCGCGCTGTTCGCCCGGCAGGCGCATGATGACGTAGTATGGCTCCACCGGTCGCTGGGTATCACCACGGACTTCGGAGGGGATGGCGAGCAGGTCTTCGCGGTTGTAAAACGCCTGCACGTCTTTGACATGGTAGAGCCGGTACATGTAGCTCTGGACACTGAAAATCCCCTGCGGATAACGGATATGGGCACGCAGCCCTTGCGGCATGGCGCTGAGGGGCTGGAAGAGGCCCGGAAACGCTCCCGCGTAGGCGCGGATCAGGGGGTCGCTGTCGTCGGCGATGTAGTACTGGACGGAGCCGTCATACGCATTGGTGACGATCTTGACGCTGTTGCGGATATAGTTGGCGCCCAATGGTGAGGGTTGCGAGTAGGGATAGAATGTGCTGGCGGTATAGGCGTCTTGGATCCAGTATAGCCCGCCATCATGTGCCACGATGTAGGGGTCTGGGTCGGGGAGCAGGAAGGGCGCCACGCGCAGGAGCCGTTCGAGGATATTGCGCCGGAAGAGCAGGGTGGTATCCGGCTGCACGTGCCGGCTAATCAGCAGGTTGAGGTCGCCCAGGTACCAGGCAAAGAGCAAGCGCCGCCAGAACGACCCGATGGCCACGCCACTCTCGCCGGCGTAGGTCGTTTCGACGTTGGATTCGCCGCGGGGATAGTCGAACTCTGGCGTATCGGTCTTGGTCAGCACCCAGTCGCCGGCCCATTCGCCGTAGTAAATCTCCGGTCGGGTGATGGAGAGCTTGCCCTTGGGCGGCACGTCCTGTACGAACAGTTCCGGCAATCCCTCCGGGGTGACCTCATTGACGGGGCTGATAACGACGCCGTAGCCATGAGTGAACTTGAGGCGGCGGTTGACGAACGTCTGCGCGGCGGCATCCAGGTTCTCGGGCACCAGCTCCCGCGCCGAGATAATGACCTGGCGGTACTCGTTATCGAGGTGGTAGCGGTCGAAGTCGCTACCGAGGAAGTTGTAGTACAGGCGGATGCTCTGGATCTGATTGTAGGTTGCCAGGGAGGGGAGAGAGTCCCACAAACGCACGTTGCGTAACGTCACGGCGTTGGCCTCGATCTCCTCGCGCGTCACCGCGTCCTGGGCCGGGTAGTCGGTCTCCTTGACCTTGTCGAGGCCATAAGCCTGGCGGGTGAAGGTCATGTTGTGCTCGATATACGGCCGCTCGGTTTCCAGCTCGGCGGGCAGCACGACAAAGCGGTGGACGACCGCCGGCAGCATGGTCTGACCGAAGAGCCAGACCAGTGCCCAGAGACCGAGGGCTGCCGGACCCACCCAGAGCAGCCGGACAAAGGCACCGGCGACGAGACCGACGGCACCAAGCGCGGCGACTATGATGCCGAGCCAAAGCGCCGGGGCGAGCACGTTAACGTCGGCAAATGTCCCGCCCAGCGTCGCGCCGCGGCCGGCATACACGAGCTGATCGAGGCTGAGTGCTTGGTGCCAGGCCAACAGTGCCATTGGGATGGCTGCCAAGAGGGAGAGATGAACCTGAATTGGGCGACCGACCCTGAGGACCATACCCCGGCCCTCTTCCCGCTGCCCGCGTGTCTGGGGCATGATGAGCCAGATGAAATAGACGACCGCGGTAACGACCAAGATGATGATCGTAGCGACGAGCAGCCACGACTTGGCAATGAGCAGCACGGGCAGCACGAAGAGGTAGTACGAGACGTCGCGGCCGTGGATTGGATCGGCGATTCCCATGTCGGTGCGGTGTGGTAGGCGCAGGGCCGGATCCCACTGGCCGCTGAGCGTAGCGCCAAGCCAGAGGGCAATCAGACCGCCGAGCGCGAGGATCGCCACCAGTACGAGGGCCGGTGGGGTGCGTCGGCCCGCAGTCTCGATATCACCGGCGCGTCCCCACGCGGCCCAGCGGCGCTGGGCAAGGCGGTAGGCGAGTGTTGTGGAGAGGAAGAAGGCGATGAAGAACAGTGCGCCGCCGCCGAAGAACAGCATTAGCTGCGTTTTGAGGATGGTGAGGAAGACATCGGGGATACCCAGGCTGCCAAACCAGAGCAACTCAACCGCGATATTGGCGCCGTTAACCAGGAGTATGAGGAGGACAATGGCGGTAGGAATGCCGATCAGGGCCCGCTTGACCCAGCGGATGGCCCGTCCACTCGGCTGACGCTTGCGGGCCTGCTCTTCCTGCTCGTTCTCTTCCGGGGCGAAGTCTTGGTCCAGATTGCTACGGGCGATGCTCACCGGTCACTCCTTGCTGGCGGCGCAATGTCTGAGCCGACCATCTCCTTACCCCCAATGCCGTGCTGCCACACAACAATCCCGCTCCCATACATACCAGTATACCGGAGACAACCGGCCTCGCCGACGGCAAGGCGCAATGGTAGTATATTCCAGCGAGATATTGGAGGTTTGCGCGGCCGGGTATCGGCGAGGAGCGGCCGGTGCATGTCTTTGCGGTAGGTGAAACACACGCGCCGTTCCTACGTTATGGTAAGTCGAGATGTCTATTCTTAGTTTGCTCGCGATTGTGGTGGGGGTCATCGTCCTTGGCGGCGGGTTAGTCATGCTCGCCCGCGTGGTGCGGCCTTGGCGCGGCGGTGACCAGGTCTTGCTGGTGTTTCTGGCATTGGTGATCAGTGTGCTCGGGTTGGCCATCGGCTGGCTGGGTATCACCTTGCGCGCCGAAGGCACTGAGACCGCTACGCCGCAGCCGACTGTGTCCTTGCCCACTGCCGTCCCACCGCAGCCGACCAGCACGGCACCGCCACCGCCGGCTCGTCCTACGGCCCAGCCCCCGCAGGTGACGCCGATTCCCACGCTGGTCGTCACGGCGCCGCGCCCGACCACGCCGCCGCCAGCTACGCCGGCGCCGGCAGCAACGGCTACCCCGAGCCTGATTCAAGGGCTCATCCAAGATGCACGGCAGGCGGAAGAGCGGGCGGTGGAAGCAACTAACCCGGCCGATCAACTCAGACATCTCAGACGAGCAGAGGCGATAGCCAGGTCGCTGCTCGCCAACAATCCGTGTGAGTACTCGCTCCAAGAACTCTTCATCCGCATCTGTCGCAAGCTGAGTCTGCTTGACCCAGCCGCTGATCCTTGCGCGAACGCGCCGGCCTGTACCTCCGGCTAACACCCCCCTATCTGCTGCACCCGGCTCCTCGCACTGCCTGAAACCCTGCGCCGCCCTCGCTGGTCAAACTCAGTGGGAGGCGTAGTAATCCTCTTGTGCGGCTACGCCTCGGTGACCGAGCATGAGGGGGCAAAGTGCGATGGGAGGCCGCAATGATCTTCAAGTTGGCTGGTGAAACACAGATCGAGGGCGCGTGGGACCTCGACGACGAGACCGTCTTCTTGGGCATGGGAGATATCCAGATTGACCTCTCGCAAGCGCGGATAAGCGCTTGCTATCCGCGCCTCACGGTCCTCTGCGGTGTGGGGGAGGTCGAGATCAAGCTCCCGCCCGATGTCCCGGTGCTGGTGAACGGTATGACGGCGCTGGGTGAGCGGGAGGTGCTAGGACGTCACGATGAGGGCCTCTTCGTCGGCTCGACCATCCAGGACATGGCAGACATAGATCCGGATGATCCCGCAGTGCTCATCATTACGGCCACCTGTCTGGTGGGCGAGGTCGAGGTCGAGCGGCTCAGGTATGCGCCCCGGCCGGACTCAAAGACCTGAGGACGTTGCGGCGCGCCGCGCTCCACAGCCCTCACCCCCCTATTGCGGTTGTGCGTGGCTGGTGCTACACTCGCGGCGCTATGAGTACGACATTGGCGCCTGGTGGTATTCCGCTCAGTCTCTTCCGACTCCGTACCGAGGTGGTGTATGGCGACGGCTGCGCCGCCAACATCGGTGAGCATGTCGTGGCTCACGGTGGGAAACGGCCGCTCGTGATCTCCGACCCCGGCATCGTCGCGGCCGGTCTGCTAGAGCCGGTCACGAGCTCACTGGCCGCTGCCGGCCTGGCGTATGAAACATATACCGACGTAGAGCCGGACCCGCGTGTCGCCGTGGTCGAGGCCGGCCTCCGGCAGTTTCAGGAGCAGGGCTGCGACAGCTTAATCGGCGTCGGTGGCGGTAGCTCGATGGACACAGCCAAGGCGATTGCCATTTGGTCGCGCAATCCGGGTCGTTTGCGGGACTACGAAGGGCTGGACCAGTTCGGGCAGCCGCCGGTACCGCTGTTCTGCGCGCCCACCACGGTCGGCACGGCCAGCGAAGTGACCCAGTTTCTGGTAGTCACCGATCCCGAGGCACAGTTCAAGTTCACCATCGCGGGACGGATGGTGCCTCCCCTCGCGGCCTTTCTGGACCCGCAGTTGGTGCTCGGCCTGCCGGCGCCGATCACGGCTGCGACGGGGATGGACGCGCTGACGCACGCTATCGAGAGCTACCTCTCACTACTCGCTACACCCCTCACGGAGGCGCTCGCGCTCCATGCCATCCGTCTCATCGGTGCAAACCTCCGGCCGGCGGTCGCCAACAGCCGGAACCATAGCGCGATGGCGAATATGCTCGTGGCCTCGTGCCTGGCCGGGATGGCGTTCAACGCCACGCGGCTCGGCAACGTCCACGCGATGTCGCATCCGGTAGGCGCTTTCTTCCACGTCCCGCACGGCGTTGCGAATGCGATCATCCTGCCGCACGTGATGGAGTTCAACGCCCTGGCGGTGCCGCGGAAGCTGATCGAGGTGGGGCAGGCGTTGGGTGAGCCGCTGGCAGGACTGGGAGAGATGGCGGCTGCCCGCCGCGCCGTGAGCGGCGTGCAGCAGCTGGAGGCCGACATCGGCATTCCCCCGCGCCTGCGCGACGTAGGGGTGCAGCGGGAGGCTATCGCCGCCATGTCCGTTGACGCGATGAAGAGCGGTAACATCCCCATCAACCCACGACGCACCGTGCAATCCGACATCGAGGGGCTGTTCGAGCGGGCGCTGTAGCGTGCGGGGCGGCGGCTGATCTTCTCGTCCGGCTTGCCGCCGCGCAGAGGGGCGCGGCTACTTACGCAGCAGCCCGGGGATGGTGCGGGCGAACTGCTCCGCGCGTTCCAGGTGCGTATCGAAGGGGTCGGGTAGCTCCAGCACGTGGTCACGCACGGCGATGGCGCCCCAATCCACCAGATACGGGATGAGATGCCACGTGCCGGTATCCCGGACATCCTGCCAATCGTCCACGTAGCTGTAGATAAAGAACGGCTCGTCGCCCCACAGCGCCCGCTCTCCAAGCCGGCGGGCGAGCAAGTCCCAGCGGATTGCCATGTCCGCTTCGGCGTCGGCGAGTGCCCGGATGACCCGGCCGCGGCCTACGGCGCGCGTGTTGGCTGGCGGCTCCGTTATCGCACGCTCGATCCGCTGCTCGTCTACCAGCGTGCTCACGCGGTCGCGCTTGCGGAGCGACTCGTAGAGGCTGGTCTTTGGCTCGATGTGATGGTAGGCGAGATCAACCTTGATGAGCTGCGGGTCTTCCCATCCCTGCGCGGATTGCTCTGCAAAGGTGTTGAGCTGGTGCCACTTGGTCACCCAATCGAGATGGCCGTCGAGCCGGAGAGGATCAAGCTCCAGGCCGTTAATCACCTGTGCCCAGTTGCGGAGCACCCAATCGGTGTCCGGGTCGCGGCCGAGGAAGTTGCGGGTGGCCTCGTGGAGATAGAGGCGCTGCACGTCTACGGCCGGCACCGTGCCCCGGTCTATGAAGCGGGCCGTCCACCCCCCGCGCGTGTTGCGCGAAATGTCCTTCAGTGCCTGTACCGGGTTCTCTAGCTCCAGTTCGGGGTCCCAGCCCAATTCGAGCAGTTGTGCGACGAGGGCGGTTGTCCCGATCTTCAGTGC
>JAJDZR010000234.1 GCA_022824545.1 Chloroflexota bacterium | reverse complement strand
GCCACGGTCTCGACGGCGCGGTTTACGGAGCTGGTGCAGTTGTACAATAATACCCCCCGCAAGTGTCTGGACTACCAGACCCCGGCGGAAATCTTCTGGCAGGAACTGTTGCACTTCAAATGTGAATCCACCTTCCCGCTTCCGCGGGAATGACGGGAGGCAGGGCGCGATTCATCGCGCCCCTACAAAAAACTACCCCTGTCAGAGGGGAGGGTCCCGGTGCTCGACATTGTGGGCACGGTGCTTTAGAGTAACGGCAATCATGGCGTGTCAGCGGGCACGCCACAGGCAGGAGGTTGCTCCCATGTTTGTGTATGTCGGCACCTACACCGGGCCGGGACAGGGTGAGGGAATCTACGTCTATCGGCTCGATCCCTCGTCCGGCGCATTGACCCACGTTCAGACTGTCAGCGAGGTGGACAATCCCTCGTTCCTGACGCTGCACCCGCGACTGCCCCTGCTGTACGCCGTCAGCGAGTCCGGGCGTGGCGATCAGCGCACCGGCGGTAACATCGCCGCGTTCGCCGTTGATCGCGTGACGGGCATGTTGACCGCGCTGAATAGCGAGCGAACGGGCGGCACGGGCGCCTGCCACCTCATTGTGGATGCCACGGAGCGGTACATCCTGGTTGCCAACTACGGCAGCGGGCACGTGACGGCGATGCCGTTGCAAGACGACGGACGGCTGGGCGTGGCGACGGACGTGGTGCTGCATGAAGGGCGGGGGCCGAGTGAGGAGCGCCAGCGGGGACCGCACGCGCACTTCATCACGCAGGACCCCGGCGGCAACTACGTGCTGGCCTGTGACCTGGGGATAGACCGGGTGATGGTGTATCGGCTGGATACAACCGCCGGGAAGTTCGTTCCCAACGATCTGCCGTATGCCCAAGTCAGCTCCGGCGCCGGGCCGCGCCACCTGGCGTTCCACCCCAGCGCGCGCTACGTCTACGTCATCAACGAGCTGGACTCGACGATGTCGGCGTTTACGTATGACGCTGATCGTGGCGTGTTGGAGATCGTGCAGACCGTCTCGACGCTGCCCGACGACTTCAGCAGCGAGAATACCTGCGCGCAGATCGTCATGGCACCGTCCGGCAAGTTCGTCTACGGCTCCAACCGCGGGCACCACAGCATCGCCATCTTCGCCATCAACGAGGCGACGGGGCGCCTGACCCTGGTCGGGCACGAGTCGTCGCAGGGCGAGACGCCGCGCAACTTCAACCTCGACCCCACCGGCAGCCTGCTCCTGGCGGCCAACCAGGACACGGATACCATCGTGGCCTTCCGGATTGATGCGGCGACCGGGAAGCTCGAAGCGACCGGAGAGGTGACGGACGTTCCCGCGCCGGTCTGCATTGTGTACGGCGGCGCGTGAGCCGGGGGTGGTACTGGCCCCCCTGTGGTCCCCCCGTCCCGACGGGGGGACCGGGAGGCAGCCTCTGCCACGACCAGCGGACGCGCGGCGTTCCCTCCCCCGTCGGGACGGGGGAGGGCTAGGGTGGGGGCCTGCACGTCGAGACGGTCCGAGAGGAGTAGCCCGCATGTTAGACCCGTCACCCCCGTACAGCGTCGCCATTGTGGTTGATGCTGCGGCTTCGGAGCTGGAGCGGTTCGCTGCCGCCGAACTGTCGCATTATGTAAAGTGCTTGTTCGGAGCGGCCGCCCACGTAACGGCCGAGCCGACCGGCGGCGACGATGCCGCGATCCTGCTCGGCACGCCGGAGACCTTGCGCTACACCGGGTTCGAGTTCCGGGAGATGAGTGAGCAGGGTTTCAGCATGTCTCGCCGCTCCTGGGCGGGGTATCCGGCGCTGCTGCTCGTCGGTGGCAGCGCCCGCGCCGTCATGTGGGCCGTCTACGATCTGGTGGAGCGCTGGGGCGTCCGCTACCTGTTGCACGGGGACGTGTTCCCCGAAACGCCGGCTCCCTTCTGGCAGCCACCTGGGGCGGGCGAACACGAGCCGGCGCTGCCTATTCGCCAGTGGCGGATCATCAACGACTTCGCCTGTGGCCCGGAATCGTGGAGCGTGGCCGACTATCGCCCGGTGATAGACCAGTTGGCCAAGCTGAAATTCAATCGGCTGCACTTCTCATTGTGGCCCTGGCAGCCGTTCGTGCATTACGCGCATAAGGGCATCGAGCGCCGCACGGCGTATCTCTGGTTCGACTATCACTACCCGATTACCGACGACATGATCGGGCGTGAGCTGTTTGGCGATCAGGACGAGTTCTGGAATCCCGATTTTCCCTTTCGCCAGGGCTACGCGGACATGCTGGCTGCGGGGCAGCAACACGCCCGCAGTCTGATGGATCATGCCCGGCGGCGCGGCATAGAGTGCATCCTCAGCACCAACCTGACGGAGTTCATGCCGGAGTTTGCGCCACTGCTGCCGGGCGCCCAGCGGGTGCGTCAGCTGGCCGAGCTTACCATCGTCCCCGGCACCGATACGCCGGTAGACGATCCGCAGTTGACCGAGCTGGCCAGCGTGGTGCTGCAAGCCACCGTCAACACCTATCCCGAGGCGGACGCCATCGCGCTCGGCATGACGGAGCACCGGCAGTGGATCGGCCAGTATGAGGCTGCGTGGCGGGAGCTGGACCGCCTCTACGGGATCGAGAGCGTGCAGTCGCTCGACGCAGTGCTGGCGGCGGCGCGCCAGCGCACGGGCTACGCGGGTGGAACGGAGCGACCGGTCGAAGAGGTTAAGGGTGACATCACCTCGCTCTACTTCTATAACCGGCTGCTGCGCCAGCTACCCGTCCTGGAGAACACGAGCCGTCCCGATATGCGCTTCATCTTCAATGGTGTGGCGGAGGAGCTGTTCCCGGTCCTGCCGCGGCTGCTGCCGGCCGGGTGGGAGCTGATGAACAACGTGGACTATACGCCGGCCCGCATCCTCACCCGCCGCGAGGTGCTGCGGCACACGCCCGACTCCGAAATCCCGGCGACACTCATCCACACGCTGCACGACGATAACGTTGGCGTCCTGCCGCAGCTGGCTACCGGCTCGCTGCACGAGCTGACCCAAGACATGTACCGCCACGGCTGGGCGGGCTTCTCGACGCGCTACTGGCTCGTCGGCGATCACGACCCGTGCATTGCCTATCTCGCCAAGTCGGCGTGGGACCGAGACACGACCCCGGAGTCGGTCTACCGAGACCAGATCGCGGCCCTGTGGGGTGAGGACTGCGTAGACGACATGCTGACGGTATTTCGGGAGCTGGAAGCGGCCACGGTCACGCTGGAGTGGCACGGCATGGGGTTGACCTTCCCGGTGCCCGGCATGATGATGAAGCATTGGACGCCCGGCGATTTCCCGGGGGAACTGGTGGAGGTGCGCGACCGCTATCGAGTGGCGCTCCGGGCGGCGCGGCGGGTCGCCGCCACGTCAACCCCACGCGGCCGGGACGATGCGGACTACTGGGTGGGCCGGTTCGAGTTCGGCATCGCCTATCTGGATTCGCTTGAAGCGGTCCGCAGCGCAGCCAATGCCGAGCACGAGCAGCGACCTACAGATGCCCGCCGCGCGGCGGAAACGGCGCTCGCCGCCGCGCGCCGGGCGTTGGAGGCTTATGCCCGCGTTGCACGTGACCAATCGGACCGGGGTGCGATTGCGACGATGAACGAATACGTCTTCCGACCGCTGCGGGCCAAGGTCGAGGAGCTACAAGCGACGTAGTGGCGGGGGAGGGGCACGTGGACGACCGGCTGACCGATAGCGGCGCGGTGTTCTCGCCGTGCGGTCGGTACCGCTACAAGCTCTGGCGGGTGTGGGACCCCGCCCGGCCGTTGGGTTGTGTGATGTTCCTGATGCTCAACCCGTCCACGGCCACGGACGCCGAGGATGACCCTACTATCCGGCGCTGCAGCGGCTATGCTCGTTCCTGGGGCTATGGTGGGCTGTACGTCGGCAACCTGTTTGCCTATCGGGCGACGGACCCCACTGAATTGCGGCGAGCGGCCGATCCCGTCGGTCCGGACAACGACCGGGCGCTCCTGGAAATGGTGGCGCAGTGCGGGCTGGTGGTGGCGGCGTGGGGTAGCCACGGAACCAGGTATGGCCGGCGTGTGCAGGAAGTCTTGAACCTAGTGGAGCAACCGCTTTACTGCCTCCGGCCGTTGCGCTCCGGTCAGCCGGCACACCCGCTCCGGCAGCGCAAGGACATCGGGCCTCCCTTACCGCGGCTGGACGTTGGCCGGCTTATCCCAGCGTAGCGGAGACGCCGAGGCGAGCGGCGAGCGCGTTGAAGTCGGCGATGTCGCCGGCGTGCATCGGGATGCCCTCGCGGCGGCGGCGCTCGGCCAACAGCCATTCGATCTCGCCCGGCACATAGACGCGCTCGTGCCCTGGCGCCGGCGTCCCGTTGCGAATCTCGTGGATGCGCTCGTCAATCTCCGCTTGGAAGTCGGACAAGCGCACAAAGTGCTCCACGTTGATGGCCATGAGGAAGTGGCCGGGCCGGTCGGTATCGAGGTCGGGCAGGTCACTGTCGCGTGATTGACCGCTGGCGACCAGGAATCCGCCCAGCACGCTCATCACCAGCGAGAGCGCGGAGCCTTTCGCCCCCAGCGGAAGCACCATGGCGGCTTGCGCCGCGTCCTCGGTCGGCTGCCCGGCGGCATCGAGCGCCCAGCCGGGGGGCAACGGCTTCCCGTCGCGTTGGGCCAGACTGATCTTCCCGAACGCCACGACGCCGGTGGCCATGTCGAGCACAATCGGCGGCGCTTCACCCGCGGGGATAGCCCAGGAGAGGGGGTGGTTGGCCAGCAGCGGCGTGATGCTGCCAAAGGCGGCCATATTGGCGCGATGCACCCGCCGCCCGGAGGTGGCGAACCCGATCATGCCGGCTGCTGCTGCCTGCATGGAATAGTAGGCCAGCGCGCCGGCGTGGCTGCTGCGGCGCACGCCGACGATGCC
Organism: Chloroflexota bacterium; assembly: GCA_022824545.1. Lineage (GTDB taxonomy): Bacteria > Chloroflexota > UBA11872 > UBA12225 > JAJDUF01 > JAJDUF01. The sequence continues at coordinate 13,027 of JAJDZR010000234.1, read as the reverse complement.
GACGCCGCTCTGCCGGGCCTTCACCAGCGCCAGGGCCATCGCCTGCTTGGCCGCCACCTGACCGATCCCGGCGTTGCCGTCGGCGATGGCCATTGCCGGTGTCTCGCGCACGATGCTCAGGCCCTTGGCTGGGTCCATACTGCCGGCCTCCATCTCGCCGATGTACCTGATGATCGCGCGCGTGCCGTGCGAATGGACGCCGCGCAGGTCGGCTGCGACTTGAATGGAGGTCAGGGTGTGGGCCGCGTCCTCCGGCACGTTGGCGGCCTGCAGGACCGTTACCCAAAAGGCATACAGATCATCAGCCGTGACGGTGATGGTGGCTGGCTCCGCGCTCGGCTCGGACTGCGTGCTCATTGTCTGTTGGCTCCTTATGTCATACCGGTCGCTGCGTGCTGGTCAAGTGTCGCTGATACGCTGCCATGGAGCAAACGGGTTGGCTTGCGACGGCCGGCCTCGTATCCTCTAGGGCACTAGTTCAGTGCCGCGCAGCGACCGTGCGGCCTCGGACGCAGAGCTATGACGATGGACGTGCCTTGGGCGATTACGCCGGAAAAGGTAGCAACTGCGGGCTGATCCCACTCAAAGCTACATGGTGAAGGAGGAGAACGATGGCCGAACGGTTTGCGGGCAAGGTTGCGATTGTCACCGGAGCGGGCGCCGGCATCGGGCGGGCTACCGCTGAGGCCTTTGCCGCCGAGGGTGCGGCCGTCGTGGCCGCCGACTGGGATGAGCCGGCGGCGCGTGCGGTGGTCGCGGCGATAACTGCCGCCGGCGGTCAGGCGTTGGCCGTCCACGCCGACGTTTCGCAAGACGGCGACGCGGCCCGGATTGCGGCCGCGACGCAAGATGCCTTTGGTGGCATTGACATCTTGTTCAACAACGCCGCCGTCCAGACCTACGGCTCGGTGTGGGAGCTACCCGAGGAGGCCTGGGACCGGACCATTGCGGTCAATCTGAAGAGCATCTACCTCGTCTCGCGCCACTGTATTCCCGTGATGATGGAGCGTGGTGGCGGCTCGATCATCAACACCGCGTCCGTGCAGGGGTTGGCGAGCCAGCGCAATGTGGCCGCCTACGCGGCGGCCAAGGGCGGCGTGATCTCGCTCACGCGCAACATGGCTCTGGACCTGGGCGGTCACAACATCCGGGTGAACTCGGTCTGCCCCGGCGCGATTGATACGCCGCTGCTCCGTTGGGCCAACACCATCTTTGGCGCAGAGGCCGATGATACGGAGGATATGGGCGCGATGCACGCGCTGGGCCGGGTAGGACAGCCGGAGGAAGTAGCCAAGATCGTCCTCTTCTTGGCCTCGGACGACGCCTCGTTCTGCACCGGCGGCGCATACCTGGTTGACGGTGGTCTGCTGGCGCCCTTCAACGGCTTCAACGCCACCGATGAGGGGAAACTGTCGCCGGACGCGCTGCACCGGCAGTCCGCAGCCTCGCGGCAGGCGTGAGGCCGGCCGGCTTGGTAAGCAAGCTCCCTCCCCTATGCATGAGCACGGGTGAGGTGGGATATAGCCCGCCGCGTTCCGCCGCGGCGCCGGGCACGTAGGCTATAATCGGCTCACACCACGTCCAGCCCCGAGACCCACCATGACCACGACGGCAGCGGCACCCATGGTCACCATGCGGCCCTACCATCGGCAGGGCCAGATTGACTACGCCCGCCTCGACTTCGATCCCGATGAACCGGTCCAGAAGCCTGACGCCATGCAACAAAACCTCCAACTGGAAGCCGTCCTGGTCCTGCTCCGCGCCCACTTCACCGATTTCAACCGCCGGCCCGACGTTTTCCTCGACTCCAACACGATCATTTGCTACGACCCGGACGACCTCAACGTGCGTGTTTCCCCGGACGTGTATCTCGCCTTTGGGGTAGATACTTGGGCCATCCGGCAGCGCAAGCTCTATCTGCCCTGGGAAGTGGGCAAGCCGCCGGATTGGGTGTTGGAGGTGGCTTCATCGAGCACCAGCCGAGAGGACGTGGGCCGGAAGCGGGACATCTATGCCCACATCGGCGTGCCGGAATACTGGCGCTTCGATCCCAAGGATGGTGAGTATCACGGGCAACGGCTAGGCGGGGACCGGTTGGTGGGTGGAGCGTACCAGCCTATCGAGTTGACTACGGCGCCGGATGGCATCCTGAAGGGCTACAGCGCGGTGCTGGGGTTGAGCCTGTGCTGGGATGATAACTGGCCGCGGCTGTACGACCCGGCCACGGGCACCTACCTGGAGGGGTGGCCGGAGGTGTGGGAGGCGCGGGAGGCAGCCGAAGTCCGAGCTACCGAGGCCGAGGCCCAGATTGCCGTCGAGCAGGCCGGCCGGCTGGCCGCCGAGGCGCGCATCCGGCAGCTTGAGGCGGAGCTACGCCGTCGGCGCGCGGACGGGTAGTCTTCCTCTGGTCCGCCGAGTGTGCCCTATCGCCTCGGTTCCAGACGTTGAGAGGGACTACGGCTCCTTAAGCTCGATCATTATCCGACAATGATCGCTGGGCCCCCAGTCATTGGGATCGTTTAGGGCGCGGACAGTGAGGCGATGGGCGATGGGCCGGGATGCGAACACATAGTCGAGTTGGAGGTGCGCGTCGGATGGTTCCTGCCGGAGGGCCGGGCTGTAGAACGTTGCGGTGTGTGGACCGATCAAGGGTAGGCCGATGTGCATCATGTCTCCGAACACGGTCGTTTCGCTGTCCCACCATGTAGTCAGGTCGGCGCCGACGATGTAGGGCAGATCAGCGCCGCAGTATTGCTGGATCTCGCGGACCATCTTCGGCACTCTCTCGGATGTCTTGCCCGCCGATTCGATGGAGACGAGGCCGATTCGCTCGTCGCCGGGCAGCGTAGCGATTGCAACCGCGAGTCTGGCCGGAGTGCGAATGGCGGAGTTCGGAGACGCCGACGCTATGATGTCTGCAACTGATACCCATTCGATGGCGATGTGATTAGAGATGCGGACCACGGCGCGAGCGCCGTTCCAGCCCTCATGTATCCAAGGTCCGGGCCCGACATCGAGCCTGGCGGCGACCTCCGCTGGCGGTGTACAGGCCTCCTGTAACAGGGCGAAATCGGCCTCCCGGTGGCGCTCGTGCAAGAAATGCCAACTGGCTCGCTTGTGCTGCATGTTCCAGCAAACTATGTGCATCAAGTGCTCCTCCGAGCGAGCCGTCTTGCCCGGTGGATGAGGGAGGAACCTAGATTCTGGCTGACATGGAAAAGCCGGCAGCAGCTACGCCCAGGGAGCACCGGCGAGGCGATACGCGGCGTCAATCAGCTCCACGGCGCGGAGACAGTCTCGCGGTGTCGCTATCGGTGGGTCGCCGCGGCGGAACCGCTCGATAGTCTCGGATAGCAGGGCATCGTAGCCGGCCAGGGCTTCCGCCGATGTGGCCAACTCCTCCTCACCCGTTGCGCGGACGATGATTGCGCCGGCCCGGTCAAAGCGAAGGATCGCCTCGCTGCCGGCAATCCGCAGCTCCATGTCCGTTCCCTCGGTCGGGTAGGTGTAGCCGGTTTCGAGTGTGCCGACGATCCCGCTGGCCGAACGGAGCGTGACGGCAGCGTAGTCCTCGATAGCGGCACCGTGCCCGCGGAAGCTGATGGTGGCCGCCGTGACCTCCGCCGCCTCGCCGGTGAGGCTGAGAAAAACGTCGAACGGATGCGGTCCCAGGTTACGGAGGCAGCCACCGCCGCTGATGGCCGGGTCGAGCATCCACGGGCTGTCGTACTCGGGATAGCGGTTGAGTGTGGGCCGGATGATGCGGAAGTGCAGATACACCGGCGTACCGAAGGCGCCCTCGGCAAGCATGGCCTTGGCGCGGGCATAGATCGGGCCGAGCCGGTTGGGCAGCGCGACCGCAACGTACAGGTCCTCGCGCTCGATCCGCTCCACGACCGGGCGCACCTCGTCGGCATGGCGGCCCATTGGCTTTTCCGTCATGAAGGGCAGCCGGTAATCGAGGCAGAGCCGGTGCAGGGCCGGCATGGTCTCATGCGTGCCTAAGCTGAGAGCAAAGTCGGGCTGCTCCGTCTCGACCATCTGCCGCGCATCGGTATAGGCGGTAGCGCCGACGATACCGGCCCGGTCCGCAGCCACCGCCGGATCGTCGTCGTGGACACCGACGACCTCGACGGCCGGCATCTGAGCGAACAGGCGTAGATAGGCCGCGTCGAAAGCGCCATGCCAGTGACCGGCGCCCAGCACAACGATCCGCAATGCCATCTTCGTGCCTCCTCCCGGCGTGGTCGTGCGGCAGCCGGCGCCGGGGCCGCGTATAGTCTACCTGCCTGGCCGCTCCCGCTGGCGAGCGTCAGTGCCACGAATCCACCTCCGCGGACGGTCCGTTTCCCAGCCCTATCCGTTACGGAGGTGGGAGTGGGACAAGATCACCATGAAGAGATACGTGGCATTTCTCCGGGGCATGAATCTTGGCCGTCGCCGGATCAAGAACGGCGAGCTTTGCGCGTGTTTTGCGGATATGGGGTTCTCCTCGGTTGCGGCGTTCCTCGCCAGCGGCAACGTTATCTTCGACGCGGCGCTCGCTGATCCTGCCAGCGTGAGTGCGCGGATCGAAAGCGGGCTGCGGCAGGCGCTGCACTACGACGTGCCCACGTTCCTACGCAGTGCCGACGAGGTGAGGGCCATCGCACGGTACCAACCGTTTACGGCTGCCCAGCTCAAGCGTTCCAAAGGCAAGCCCCAGGTGGCGCTACTCTCCAAGCCACCCACGCCGGCGGCTGCGAGGGCCGTTCTGGAGTTGAGCACGGCCGAGGACCGGCTCGACATTCATGGTTGCGAGCTGTTCTGGCTCCCAAGCGGCGGGCTGAGTGAATCCGAGCTTGATCTGAAGCGGATTACGGCGGAGCTTGGTCCCATGACGATCCGCACCCGCAATACCCTGGAGCGCCTAGTCGCCAAGTATCTCAGCTAGGCTCAGGTGCGGTGAAGAAGAGCCGACGGGTCACCACTGCACCCTTGCGAGCGTCTGGGCAGCGTGGGGCCCGGGACTGCACGATTACAGGTCCGCGAAGGGTAAGGCCGTCACGCTTGGTCCGAGCGGCAGCCGTATGTCGCCTGGGTGTACCACGTACCCGGGCAGGGCTGCGGCTCCCAAGTCCTGCTGCAACGTCCTGATGGCGGCGGCCATGGCTGGGCGTGGCGTGGCGGATAGCTTTACCTCGATGGGTACCAATTTTCCGCCGGTCTCTACGACGAAATCCACTTCGCTTCCCGCGCTGGTCCGCCAGAAGTAGACGTGTGGATCGTCCCCGCGGTGTGCCAGCGTCTTCACGATTTCCGAGAGCACCGCCGTTTCCATGATGGCGCCCCCCATAGGGCCGGACGCGGCATGATCGGGGTCCCGGAGACCGGCGAGATGGCAGAGGGTGCCCACGTCCGCGAAATACACTTTCGGTGTCTTGACGAGCCGTTTGCCGACGTTGGCGAAGTACGGGCGTAGCACGATTACCTGGTACGTGGCCTCCAGCACGGAGAGCCACGCCTTGATCGTGTTGACCGCGACTCCGAGGTCCCGGGCAACGTCGGTCAGGTTCAGTAGCTGGGCACTTCTCGCCGCCAGGACTCGGAGGAAGTTCCGATACTGAGTCAGGTCGCCGACCTGCCTGAGCCGGCGCACGTCCCGTTCGAGATAGGTTTGGATATAGCTGCTATGCCACAGCTGGATGTTTCGACCCGGCTGTGTGGCAAGCTCCGGGTACCCGCCGCGCAGGAATTCGCTCCACAGCTCGCCAAACACAGGGGAAGTAGGCGCAGACGACCGGCGCTCGGATTCCCAGGGCAGGGCAAGCTGCGGCCGGCCCTCCGCTTCCCGGCGAGAGAGCGGCAACAGGCGGAGCATCGCCGCCCGTCCGGCCAACGACTCGGTCACTGTCTCCGTGAGCGACAGATTCTGTGAGCCGGTCAGTAGAAATTGACCGCTCGTGTGGCGGTCGGCGTCAATCTTCTCTTTGATATAGGGCAGCAAGTCGGGAGCGTACTGCACCTCGTCGAAAATCACGGGCGGTGGGTACGTTTCCATGAAGGTGCGCGGATCGGCCATGGCGGCCGCGCGAATATCGGGCGGCTCCAGCGAGACGTACCGGCAGCGCCGGCCGAAGAGGTGTTGTAGCAGCGTTGTCTTGCCGGATTGGCGTGGCCCGGTCAGGACCACGGCGGGGAACTCGGCAGCGGCTCGCTCGAGGAGCGGCACCAGTGAGCGTTCGATGTAGGGCGGCCGCACGGCAAATCTCCCTTTGGGTGGAGATTATGCATTTGGAATGCACGATTGCAACCCAAATCGGCGTACCGCATCGCACGGCGGCCGCAGTGGCGAGGCGTCGGGGATGAAGGGTAGCCGGTCCCTCGCTATGGGTGGACGATGGAGAGGGGCCGGGTGACGGGCCAAAGCCGCACCACACCTGGCACCATCCGTGCGGCTTTGGCCCGTCAGGGGATGAGGCGCCCTACCCCTCGTCCTGCTTGATCTGCTGACTCAGATACAGTTCCACGCCAACCTGCCCAATGGTCTCCAGCTGGGTCTCGAACCAGTCCACGTGGGTCTCCTCGTCCCGGACCATCTCTTCGAGGATGTTCCGCGTGGTGTAGTCCCGCACCTCGGTACAGAGGGCAATGGCCTCGGTGAGCGTGGCGACCGCGTGCTGCTCCAGCGCCAGGTCCAGTTGCAGGTTCTCCAGCACCGTCTCGCCGACCCGCACGCGGTTCAGCCGCTGGAGGTTGGGTACACCGTCGAGGTAGAGGATGTGGTCAATCAACTGCTCCGTATCCTTCATCTCGTCCAAGCTGATCGCGCGGATCTGGTGCGCCAGACGCTCGTAGCCCCAGTTCTGGCACATTCTGGCCTGGACGAAATACTGGTTAATCGCAGTTAGCTCGTTGGTAAGGATCGTGTTCAGTGCTTCGACAACGCCCGGTTTCGCTTTCACGGTTGTCTCCTTCTCACCTGATATAGTCAGTATAGCGGAGAAATAGGTAGTTAGTCTAGCCAGAGCACCTATAATTTGCCGATGGTATGATTGGTATTTTGGTGATACTTATTATCGTAATCAAGCCGGACACAGCCACCGTGTCAAGCCCGGCTAACTGCCGTCAGACGGAGCCTGATTGGGCGAGGCGAGGTGTAGGGACCGCGAGCGGGCCGGCGAGCGATGGCAGCAGGCCGGCGCCGTTGCCGCTGGTTGGGGTGAGCAGGTCGTCAATATCGTGGAGGCACCGCCCGCAGGCCGCTTCGTCGTCGAGTCCGAGGGCGGCAACCACCGTGGCACTGATCCTGCTCTCCTGACCGATTGCCCGCTGGATGTCCGCCTCAGTTAGGCCTTTGCACAGACACACGTACACAGCCGGCACCTCCCTGCGACAGTTGGTATGGACGAATCGTCGGTATTAGGGATAGCATACATAGACACTGCGCGGCAATAGAAGATATATCCGTAGCCTCGCCGAATAGTCACTGTGCGCCTCCCCGGCACTGCCGCGCGCCGGCAGTGACTCGGCGGACGAGCAAGCGGCTGGCCAGTGGTCGGCCGCCGGATGATGTAAGTTATACCTTCTTCAAAGAATTCGCCTTGACGAACTCTGCAAAGTTATGATACACATATCTTCGGATTTCGGCAATCAAAATATAAAGGCCTGACCCCGCAAAACGGAGCCATCCACAGGGAGATAGAGGTTGGTGACAGGTGTGATCCGTAGACAGTACCTGGGTGGAGCCGCCGCCGCGGTCGGTGGGTTGCTGGCGGTGGCGTGCGGCGAACCCGAGGTGCGCTACGTCGAGAAGCAGGTCGAGGTCCCCAGTGCTCCTGGCGCGCTCGTCGTGTATTCGGGCCGCAGTGAGAGTTTGGTGGGGCCGATCATCGGTCAGTTCCAGGAAGCGACCGGCATTGACGTGGCGGTGAAATACGGAAGCACGTCACAGATCGCGGCGACGCTGTTGGAGGAGGGCCGGAACAGCCCCGCCGACGTGTTCTTTGCTCAGGACCCCGGCGGGCTGGGTGCGGTCGCCAACGAAGGCATCCTGAGTGCGCTACCCGCCGAGATTACCGATCTTGTGCCGGCTTGGGCACGGTCGCCGGAGGGGAAGTGGGTCGGGCTGTCGGGTCGTGCGCGCACGGTCGTCTACAACGCCAAGACCCTTTCGGAGGCCGACTTGCCGGACTCCGTCGCCGGGTTTACGGACGCGCAGTGGAAGGGAAAGGTGGGCTGGGCGCCGACCAATGGCTCCTTCCAAGCGATGGTCACGGCGATGCGCGTGCTGTGGGGGGAGACGCAGACGGGGGAGTGGCTGCAAGGGATGCACGCCAATGACGTCAAGGTGTACCCGAAGAATACACCCCAAGTCGCGGCGGCGGCAGCGGGCGAGATTGATGTCGGCTTGGTCAATCACTACTATCTGCACCGCTTCCTGCAGGAGGAAGGGGACTCCTTCCCCGCGCGCAACTATCACCCGCGGGCCGGTGGGCCGGACAGCTTGGTGATGGTGGCGGGGGCCGGCATTGCGGGGACGGCCAAGAACCGGGAGAACGCCGAGAAGTTCCTGAGGTTCATGCTCTCGACGGTGGGGCAGCAGTACTTTGCCGGGCAGACGTTCGAGTATCCCTTGGTGGAAGGGGTGAAGACCAACCGGCTGCTGACGCCGCTGGAGGAGATCAAGCGGCCGAACATAGACATGGTCGCGCTGGCCGACCTGCGGGGCACCCAGGAGCTGCTGCGGGGGCTGGGCATCCTGCAATAGTGCAGTAGTGACGCGCCGGGTTTGCACAGTCCGACACGACGCCGGCTTGCACAATCCGAGGGGAGACTGGGGAGTGTAGGCCGGTGTGTCAAGAGGTGAGCACGAGTTGACGGCCGTTCCCGCTCGTCGAGCCGCGTCGCCGCCCCTTGTGGTGCTGTTGCCGGCGCTGCTGGTGGGGCTGGCCATGCTCCTGCCCCTGGTGTACCTCGTCATCCGCAGCGCCGGCGCCAGCGCGGAAGCGTGGGCGCTGCTCTTGCGCCCGCAGACGGCCGCCACCTTGGGACGCACCGCCCTGCTGGTGCTCACCGTGACTGCCAGCTCCGTGGCGATAGCCGTGCCCATCGCCTGGCTGACTGTCAGGACAGACCTCCCGCTGCGGCGGCTGTGGGCGGTGCTCACAATGCTGCCGCTGGTGATTCCCAGTTTTGTGGGCGCGTTCTTATTTGTATCGGCGTTGGGGCCGAAGGGCCTCCTGCAACAGCTGCTGGCCGGGCCGTTCGGCGTGGACCGGCTGCCGGAGATTTACGGGCTGCCCGGCGCGACCTTGACCCTGACGCTGTTGAGTTATCCGTATATGCTGCTCACGTTGCGGGGGGCGCTGCGTAATCTGGACCCGGTCCTGGACGAGGCGGCCCGCAGCCTGGGGTATGGAAACCGGGCCGTCCTCTTTCGCGTCACGTTGCCCCAGCTACGCCCGGCGCTGGCTGCCGGGTCGCTGCTGGTGAGCCTGTACACCTTGAGTGATTTTGGCGCCGTCTCGCTGATGCGGTATCCGACCATCACCTGGATTATCTTCCAGCAGTACGAATCCGCCTTTGACCGCACCATCGCCGCCCTCCTCGCGCTGGTGCTGGTGGGAATGGCGTTAGCCATCCTGCTCGTGGAAGGGTATGCACGCGGCCGCGGCCGCTACTACCGGTCCGGGGCCGGCGCGTCGCGCCGCTCCAAGGCCATCCAACTGGGTCGCTGGAAGTGGCTGGCGTTGCCGCTGGTGGCTGGCGTGACGCTGCTGGCGCTAGGTGTGCCCAGTGCTATTCTGGCCTACTGGCTCGTCAGAGGGGTTGGCGCTGGCGAGCCGCTCTTGATTCTGTGGAGCGCCACGCGCAACTCCCTGCTCGTATCGGGGCTGGCGGCGCTCGTCGCCGCTGCCTGCTCGATCCCGCTCGCCGTGCTCGTGGTCCGCTACCCGGGGAAGCTCAGTCAGGCGTTGGAGCGGAGTAGCTTCACCGGCTATGCGCTGCCCGGGATTGTCGTAGCCCTGGCGCTGGTGTTCTTCGGCGCCACCTACGCGCAGCCGGTGTACCAGACGGTCTGGCTGCTGGTGTTTGCGTATGTGGTGCTATTCTTCCCGGCGGCGTTGGGCGCAACGCGCGCGGCCATGCTGCAAGTCAGTCCCCGGCTGGAAGAGGCGGCCCGCGGCCTCGGACGTAATCCCCTCCAGGTTATGCAGAGCATTACCGTGCCGCTGATCGGCCCCGGCGTGTTGATGGGCGCGGCCTTGGTCTTCCTCGTCACGATGAAAGAGCTACCGGCGACGCTGATTCTCGGGCCGCTGGGCTTCAAGACCCTGTCCACGGCCGTCTGGTCGGCGGCTTCGGAAGCCTTCTTTGCCCAAGCAGCCGCGCCAGCGCTGGCGCTGATCTTGATTTCCTCCGTCCCGATGGCCTTTTTCGTGATGCGCGAGCGTAGTCTGGCGCTGGCCGGGGCTGGGAGGCCGCCGGCATGAGCCAAGCTCTGTCAGTGCCCGTCGTCCGGTGTAGCGGTGTGACGAAGCGCTACGGTGCGGTGGCGGCGGTGGATGACCTGAGCTTTGCGCTGCAACCGGGCGAGATTCTGTCCATCCTCGGCCCCAGCGGCAGTGGCAAGACCACCGTTCTGCGGCTGATCGCCGGCTTCGAGAGTCCCGACCGCGGCGAGATTCGGATTCAAGGGCGGGTGGTGTCCGGACCGGCGGTGCATGTCCCGCCGAACCGCCGGAACGTGGGGATGGTGTTTCAGGAGTACGCGCTGTTCCCGCACCTGACCGTTGCCCAAAACGTCTCCTTCGGACTACGGCGGATGTCGCGCCAGGAACGTGAGCGGCGGCTGGCGGAGGTTTTGGGGCTGGTCAGGCTTGGCGGGCTGGAGGATCGCTACCCGCACGAGCTATCCGGCGGCCAGCAGCAGCGGGTGGCGCTGGCGCGGACGATTGCCCCGCGCCCCATCACGGTGCTCTTGGATGAGCCGTTCAGCAACCTCGACGCGGGCATGCGCCGGCGGCTGCGCCAGGAGGTCGCGGACATTCTCCGGGCGCATACGATTGCGACGGTGTTCGTCACCCACGACCGGGAGGAGGCCTTTGCGATGGCCGACCGCATCGGGGTGATGAACGACGGACGCCTGGAGCAGCTGGACACGCCGGACCGCATCTACCACGCGCCCGCGACTCCTTTCGTGGCGCAGCTGGCGGGTACGTGCGACTTCCTCCCAGGTGAGGTGCGCGACGGTGTGGTTGTCACAGAGATCGGGAACGTACCCTATGCCAGCGCCGACGGGCCGTTCCCGGAAGCCTCCCCAGTGGACCTGCTGGTCCACCCCGACGACTTGCAGGTGCTGCCGCATCCTGAAGGCACGGCGGTCATCCACGCGCGGGAGTTTCGTGGGGGAGAGACGATTCTGGTGGTGCGGCTGCCGTCCGGGGCCACCGTGCGGTGCCGGCAGCGCGCCTCGACCACTCTGACCCCTGGGGCAGCGGTCACGCTGGTTCCGGATCGGGCCAGCGCCTTTGTGGCCTTTCCGCAAGCGGAGCGCCGGCCGTAAGCCGGCACGACCGGCGGCGGGGACGTGGTACCGACGCGGGGCCGGCCTAGGCGCGCTGCCCGTTTGGTGGCTGAAGCCACGCTGCGGCGGCTCCGGGAGCAACTCCGGCGGGACACGAGTTTACCGAAACGGCTGGAGTACCTAATGCTAGGGCGGTTGGCTCCTCGAGCAGGACTCGAACCTGCAACCTAGTGGTTAACAGCCACCCGCTCTACCAATTGAGCTATCGAGGATCGCCGACTACCTAGTATACCAGGCCGGGCCGGAACGCTCACGGTCTCACCGTGGAACTGGATGGTTATCTAATACTGGACTCCCTCAGTAGAGTAGACGAAGCGGTAGGTGGCCGGTATGGCACCTGTGACCACACCTGTCCTGTCGGCTTGATCCAATGCTCGTGCCCTACCGCTTCGACTAGAGCTGTCACCTCCCCAGACCATAGATGCATGATGGGGTCTGGGGCCATGAGATACACCTCCACTCCTTTGTTCTTGAGTTCTCGCACCAAGTCGGCATACTCATCTCGGCCAGGATGGGTCAGCAACACGAGAATGGTGTCCTCCGGTTCGTGTCCACAGTCACTCTTACATTGACTGATGATGTCATCACTCAGGTCCTCAGTGCCTTCCCGCACGCGCCACCCCAGCTTTTTCAGTTCATCGGTCGGTTGATACCCGTAGAGAAACACTGTGGACTGCTGTACAAATGCCTTGAACCGGCGAGAGGATGTGGCTGGGAAGAGTCGGTCAAGCTCCTGCCGCACCGAAGCATCAGCGTCATCTAGGAAATTGGTCAGAGAAAAGGCGTGGGGCGATAGGTACTCGAAATCCCAGAACACGAGCAAGCAGGGATGTTTCTTGGAAACCTTGACCGCTTTCTTCCTCTTACGGAAGAATTGGGCGGACATCCCATGTTGAGCGGCCACGGAGTAGATGGCCGCCAGCGAATCGGCGTCCGGAGTGGTGGCGCCGGTTTCCCAGCGAGACAGCGTATTAGCAGGAACGCCTAGGAGAGCGGCCAGCATCTTTTGGCTGAGGCCAAGATGTTTTCTGACTTGCGCGATAGTCCCCGGATCGAACTTGAAGCGGCCGGGCTTGACGGGTGCCATCGTGATACTCCTCGCTGGCTAACTGGATAGCACCCAGTATACACTACAGTTCTGTTATTTTACCAACAATTCTGTTGATAATTTCACCAAGTTGCGTTGCTGCCGACCCGGTACCCCGCCCCCCGGTGTATGATGGCCGGCAAAGCAACGGCTGAGAGGAGGCTACCGATGCCTGTCGTGTACGGCGGCGACCGTCCCAAATACCGCACCAATCCCGGCGCGGTCCAGCATTATCTGGTCAGTAAGTCCGTTGGCGCGTCGGCGGTCTCGATCTGGACCTCGGAGTGGCAGCCGGGCGGTGGTCCCGCGACCAAGCACACCCATCCGCACGAGGAAGTCTTTCTGTTCCTGGCGGGCACCGGCGAGGGCGA
>JAJDZR010000032.1 GCA_022824545.1 Chloroflexota bacterium | reverse complement strand
GACCTAACCCCCGGCCCCTTCCCTCCAGGGAAGGGGAGCGATGGTGGGTGCCTGCCGTCCTCTATAATCCAGGTGGAGCACCGCAAAGCGCCGGCGTCCGGGAGGAGACGACCATGACTGCTGAAGAGAACGGCACGCAAGAGCAGGCCCCGGCCGGTGGGCGCGATCCTTGGGTGCGGTTGACGCTGGAAGCGCCGCGTCCCCTGCCACTGCCGAGTGAGACGCGCCAGCACTTGCTGAACGCGAAACGCGAGGTGCTACTGGCGCTCCGCAGCCTGGTGGACACGGCTATCGAGCGTACCGACGCGCAGGCGGAGGGCCGCGCCGACCGCCGGCGCTCGCGGATCGAGATAGACGAGGGGTAGGAACGGCAGTTCTAAGCGCCGGTACGCGCCTGCATGGCGAGGTAGTCGTCGTGCTTGGCGGCAACATCCGGCGCGGGGTCCTTACTGGCTCCGACGAACTTCATCAACTGGCGTCGCTCCCTGACCTTCCCCGGATGGATGCTGATGGACACGAGGCGCCGCTCTCTATCGAGATCGAGGGACACTCCTCTGATGGCCGAGACTCGCTCCAAAACCGGTCCGCCGCTGCCCTCGCCGAGCGGCACGATGGTCTTGGCTCGGTACGATCCCGGGGACTTGCCCAGGGCTGCCCGAATGAGGCCCTTCAGCACCTCGTAGCCGACCTCCTCCGGTAGGTTGTCGTCCCTGATGAGATTGGCGCAGTGCTGTAGTCCTTTCACGGCCTCCTCGGCCGTGACCGTTTTCGCCGCCAGCTTGCCGAGCGCATCCGCCAACCCGTCCCGATGGTAGGCACACTCTCGCTCGGTCAGCCCGAACGGGGATCGCGTGCTGCGGCGTCTGGCGGACAGCGCCGGCAGAAGCTCGATGACGCCGGGCAAATACTCACGGAAGCCCTGCGGGTCGGCGCGGCGCTTGGCCTGGAGCAAGGCGATCAGTCGTTCTTGCTGGGTGCTCATGCGGTTTCTCCATCGTCACGGCCGCGGCGGAAAGTTACCGACGCCGCTTGGTGTTGAGGCTGACGATGCGGCCGGGGATGTAGCGCCACTGCACGGACTCCCAGTCCGGTACCCAGCGTTGGACGCGCTCGCTCGCCTGTGCGGCCGCCTGCGCGTCCTCCTCGGCTGCGGCGGCCGGTAGCTCCAGCCGGTCGCGGACCTTGCCGTCAACCTGGACGACGACGGTTACCTGCTCGTCGCGGACCAGCGCCTCGTCCCAGGTCGGCCAGGGCTGCTCGTGGACGCTGCCCGGCTGGCCGATGCGCTCCCACAGCTCGGCGGTGACGTGTGGCGCCGCCGGCGCCAGCAAGACCAAGAGCGTGCGGATCGCGTCGTCCCAGGTGCGCGTTTGCCAGGTGCCGGCGCGATAGCGTTCGCCTAGCTCGTTGGCGAACTCCATGAGCGCCGCGACCATCGTATTGAACTTGAAAGCCTCGATGTCCTCGGTAACGCGGCGGATGGTCTTGTGCAGTTGCCGGGCCAGCTCCAGGTCGGCGGGTCGGCGGGCGACGGCCGTGCCATCGCCATTAGCGGAGGGGGCGGCGGTCTGCAGGACCAATTCCCAGATACGCCCCAGGAAGCGCCGCTGGCCGTTGATGCCCTGCTCGCTCCAGTCCACGTCCTGCTCGAATGGCGCCATGAATAGCTCGTACAGGCGCAGGCTATCGGCGCCGTACCGCTCGACCATTTCGTCGGGCGTGATGACGTTACCCCGCGACTTCGACATGCGCCGGCCGTCCGGGGCATGTACCTGACCCTGGTTCAGCAGCTTGTAGAACGGCTCGTTGCCCGGCACGCCCAGGTTTGCATCGCGCATGACCTTGTACCAGAAGCGAGCGTAGAGCAGATGCATGACGGCGTGCTCGGCACCGCCGACATAGAGGTCCACCGGCATCCAAAATCGTGCCCGCGCGGGGTCGAACGGCCCTTCGTGGTAGTCCGGACCGGTGAAACGCAGTTGATACCACGATGAGCAGGCA
Source organism: Chloroflexota bacterium (assembly GCA_022824545.1). Classification (GTDB taxonomy): domain Bacteria; phylum Chloroflexota; class UBA11872; order UBA12225; family JAJDUF01; genus JAJDUF01. The sequence continues at coordinate 28,479 of JAJDZR010000032.1, read as the reverse complement.
AACCCGCCCATCGTGTCGGTCTCCCGCCGGGCCGCGGTACCACACTGCGGGCAGCTCACGTTGATCCAGTCGGTGGCGCGCTCCAGTGGTGAGCGCCCATCACCGCCGGGGGCAATGTCGTCAAGGTCGGGCAGCAGCACCGGTAACTCGTCCTCCGGCACGGGCACTTCGCCGCAATCGGAGCAGTGGATAATCGGGATGGGGCCCCCCCAATACTTCTGGCGCGAGATCAGCCAGTCGCGCATCCGGTAGTTGACGGCCCGATGGCCCCAGCCGCGGGCTTCGACGGCATCGGAGATGGCCTCGATGCCGTCCTGTTCTTGGCTGGCGAGGCGCCGGTCCAGCGCCTCGACGGAGAAGCCCCACTGGGTGGCCAGCTCCGCCCGTTCCGCCGGCGGCAGCTTGGGCCAGTTGGCGCGGGTGAGGGTGCCGTCGAACGAGCCGGAATTGACCATCTCGCCGGGGCCGACATACGCCTGCGTCAGCGGCTGACCGTCCCAGCCGGGCGGGGCGATCACCACCTTGATGTCCAGCCCGAACTCCTGCGCGAACTCGAAATCCCGCTGGTCGTGGGCCGGTACACCCATGACCATGCCGGTGCCGTAGGTGGCGAGCACGTAGTCGGCAACCCAGATCGGTACCTGCTCGCCGTTGAGGGGATTTATCGCGTAGGCGCCGGTGAAGATGCCGCTCTTCTCCCGTTCGGTCGCGGTACGCTCGATCTCGGATTGCCGCTTGGCCTGCTCGACGTAGGCTTCGACGGCGGCGCGGCGCTCCGGGGTGGTCAGCCGTTGGACCAGCTCGTGCTCGGGGGCGAGGACCATGAAGGTCACGCCGAAGACCGTATCGGGCCGGGTCGTGAATACGGGCATCTCGACGCGCTCGGTACCGCCGTCGGCCGTCGGCGCGTCAACGGTGAAGACGATGTCGGTGCCGGTGCTGCGGCCGATCCAGTTTTCCTGCATCAGCTTGATGCGCGGCGGCCAGTCAATCTCGCTCAGGTCCGCAAGTAGCTGATCGGCGTAGGCTGTGATCTTGAAGAACCAGGCCGGAATCTGCTTCTTGGTCACCCCGGGGTGGTCGCGCCAGCAGAACAGCTCACCATCGTCGCCGGTCTGGACTTCCTGGTTGGACATGGTGGTCTGGCAGACGGGGCACCACCACTGCCAGTTGGTATCGCGGTAGGCGAGGCCACGTTTGTAGAGCAGGAGAAAGAACCACTGGGTCCAGCGGTAATAGTCGGGGAGACTACTGTCAATTTCGCGGTCCCAGTCGAACGAGATGCCGACCAAGCGCATCTGGCGTTTATAGTTGGCGGTGTAGCGGTCGGTCAGCGCCCGCGGCGACTCGCGCACTTCGATGGCTTTGTTCTCGGTCGGCTCACCGAAGGCATCCCAGCCCATCGGGTGCAGCACCGTATAGCCGCGCATCCGCATGAAGCGGCTGTACGTGTCGGTGGGGATATAGTTGCGACAGTGGCCGACAGACAGACCGTCGCCGGAGGGATAGGGGAAGAAGTCGAGGGCGTAGAACTTGGGCTTGTCCGGGTCCTCGCGCGTGCGGTAGAGGCCTTCTGCCTCCCACCGCTGCTGCCAGACGGCCTCGAAGTCTTGCGGGACATAGGACCCGGCGACACTCACCTCACTAACCTCTGCCTCCGTGGTGGTCATCCTCGACTCCTCCTGCCTGCTCGCTGTCTAGGGGTAACGGTGCCAAGTAGATTATAGGATAGGCGCACATGATGACACGCGTGGTCGGCTACCGTGAGGTCAATTGGATTGCGCCAGCGTAACGTGACGCGGAATGAATGGGCAGCTATGAGCAAGGCACTGATCGTGGGTGCGGCCGTGGTCATGCTCGGTCTTGGCGCTGTGCTGGCTGCCGCTGGGGTGCGCTGGAGCCGGGAGCCGGCCGAGGTTCCCGACCATGCGGCGCCTTTCGTGGCGACCTTCGAGCTGCGGTTTGCATACCCCACGCTCGTCGGACAGTCGTTCGAAGCGCGTCAGAATAACCTGTCGCGCCTTGACGTGATCTTAGCCGCCGACCCTGAGCGTCCTCCCCCTGACGGCCGCCTGATTTTGCACTTGCGCCCCGATACTCCCGGGGTTGACGTCCGCGCCAGCGACGACATCCGGACAGTCGAGATTCCGGTGCGCGAGCTTGGGTTGCCGCGCCGTCCCGTGTTGGATCTGCGACCGGGACAGCCGGCCGAGCAGTGGACCTCGCTGCGGTTTACCCCCATCCCCGATTCACGCTTGCGGCGCTACGTCTGGCTGCTCGAATATATGCCCGGACCGGCGGGCGGGCGGCTCCAACTCCTGACCCACTTCAACAACAGCTACCGTGATGGCGCGCTCTATCTGAACGGTACGTTTATCAACGGCAATGCCTTGTTCCGCCTGGCCTTCAGCGGTACGAACCGGGATCGTCTTTGGGTTATACGAGACAACCTGCTGGTCCATGCGCGGCCCGACCGGGAACCGGCTGCCGTGCTCTATGCACTCGTGCTGGTGCTAGGGGTGCTGGTAGTGGGAGTGCTTGTCGCACTGTGGCCGCTGTCCCGGCGTTCAGCAGGACCTACCGGGGACGCTGCGACACCCGACACGGGCACCAAGCGCCGCTGATGTGCGCTACACTTGGGGCATACGCTCCGCAGACAGCGAAAGATCATGGTCACGACAGAGGCGCCTCCCGTCGCTCCACCGCCGACACAACCCCGGACGGCAGCCAGCGCCGCGCTGGCCTGGCTCAATGCTGGCGCTTGGACGGAAGCGGCCTATTTTGCGCTGCCGGACACGAACCACATCGTGGAACTGTCCGAGGGACAACTATTGGTGCATCAGATGCCGGGCTTGGAACACCAGCGGATTGTAGGCGATCTAGTTTTTGCGCTCGGCACGTGGTCTCGTACCGGAGGCCATGGCGAGGTGTTTCACGCGCCAATGCCCATAAGGCTTTGGGAAGGGAAGATACGCGAGCCGGACATCATGTTCTACGCCGCCGGCGGTGAGGAACGCTACCACGGGCAGTATGCCGACCCGCCCGATCTGGCGATTGAGGTGCTCTCACCGAGTACGCGGCACATTGACCGGGAGGAGAAAGCTGCCGAGTATGCCGAGGCCGGCGTGATGGAGTATTGGATCGTTGATCCTGATGGACGCTCAATCGAGGTGCTGACCGGCGCTGGGTCGGAGGGGTACACGTCGCGCCGGCAGTTTGTGCCGGGTGATGAAGTCACCTCGACGGTCTTGCCCGGCTTAGTGGTGTCGGTAGCAACACTCATCCCTGCCGAATCGCCGCTGAAATGAGCTACACTCCAGGCGGGGCTGAGGCAGGAGCGGGTAATGACCGTCAGATATGGGCTGGCCGGTGCCGCGCTCGACAGCGGGACGGCGCCTGTGGTTGACGGGTGTGGCTGCCCTTGGCTACGCTACAGGGGACGTTGCCATTCCCTTGGCCCGGTCGTTATGGGTGTGGGCAAGTGGCCCCCGGTGCGATTGGACGGACGGAACGGCAATGACGGCCACGCAACTTGATCCGGCGTTCGTCGCCATCCTGTCCTGCCTGTATTGTGGCGCAGAGGTGGCGCAGGTAGAGGCGCGGCTCGTCTGTCGGAACCCGCGGTGTGGCCGGCGCTATCCGATTGAAGACGGAATCCCGGTGATGCTCAGTGCAGCGGCCGAGGCGCCCATGAGTGAGCCAAGCGGCCAGGAGAGACCATGAATGACGTCGCGGCAGCCTTCAAACTGATCCGCAACTGGCGCCGCTATGAGGCCGTCCTGCATCCGCGGACCATCCGCTTTCTCTGGCATTGGCTGCGCGGCTCGACGCACTTGCCCTATCCGCCGCTCAAGCTCCACCTGGAGCCGACCAGCCTGTGCAACCTCAAATGTCCCATGTGCCCGCAGTCCATCGGGGCGAACACGGTCAACGGGTTCATGGACATGGACGTGTACCGGCATATCCTGGAGCAGGTGCGCGGGCACGTGCTGGAGGTCAACCTCTTCTTCCGCGGCGAGCCGATGATGCACAAAAACCTCGGTGAGATGACCACGTTGGCCCATGAAGCCGGGATTGCGGTCCACGTCAACACGAATGCGACGACGCTGCGGGCCAAGCAGACGGCCATGCTGCTCGATTCCAAGCTTGACAAGCTGACGGTGAGCTTCGACGGCGCGGATAAAGAAACCTATGAGCGGATGCGCTTGGGCGCCAAGTTCGAGCTGACGCTCAAGAACGTCCGCGAGTTCCTGCTGGAGAAGCAGCGGCGCCAGGTGCGCTACCCCTACACGGTCATGCAGGTGATCCTGCCCTACGATCCCACGGCCGCGCGCCCGGAGACACCGGCGGGGATGCGGGAGCTGTTCGCCGGCTTGCCGGTGGACGAGTATGACACGCGCTGGGCGCACGGGTGGGCCGGCACGATGATGGAAAATCCAGTGGCTCAACCGGAGCAGTATGGTCCCAACTACCACCCCTGTAACTGGCTGTGGAAGTCCATGGCGATCTACTGGAACGGTGAAGTGGTGTCTTGCTGCGCCGATTTCGCCGGTGAGCAGGTGGTCGGCAACTTGCTGGAGCAGTCGCTGATGGAGGTGTGGAACGGTCCGGAGTTGGTCAAGCTGCGCCGCCTGCAGGTGGAGGGCCGCTACCAGGAAGCCTCGCTGTGCTCCGGCTGCGATGCTCTATGGCAGCAAGACTCGGCCTCGTGGAAGGTCTTCGACGGGATTGGCGCGGCCGCGGACCGGATTGTGCCGAGCGAGGCCGCGTGGCGCCACAAGACCGTCCCGCCCAGCCCGGCGGTGGTCAGTGCCGAACGCACGATCACGCCGAATGAGGCGCCCTTCTCCGAGCCGATGCCCAGCCTCAACGGTGACACGCTCGCGCCGCGCGAGCCGGTGAAACCGTCGTCAGGCTCGAATGGCAACAACGCCTAGCTGAAGGAACGATCAACTGAAGGTCTGCCTCGTTTCCAACCTCTTCCCTCCGGACATCGGCGGCCCGGCGACCTATGTGCCCAAGCTCGCGGCCAGTCTGCGCGAGCGCGGCCATCGAGTGCGGATTGTGGCCGGAGCACCACCGGACTACCGACCCGAGGCCGGCGACGAGTGGTCGGCGCTGACCACCAGGGTATCGCGCGGCTTACCCTTGCCCCAGCGCATGGCGCGTTTTCTCGTCTCCGTACTGCGGGTGGTCAGGTCGGCCGACGTGCTGTACGTGAACGGGCTGGCCGGCCCGGAAATGGCGGCCATTGTGGCGGGACGGCTGTTGGGCCGGCCGGTGATACTGAAGATCGTGGGGGACAACGCCTGGGAGTTGGCGCTGCGGCGCGGCTGGACGACGGCCGGCATTGACGAGTTCCAACGCCTGCCGGGCGGTCTAAACGTGCGCCTTGTCCGCGGTCTCGTGCGGCGGTTCGCGCGGCTCGTAACCAAGCTCATCGTGCCCAGCGACTACCTGAAACGCCTCGTGATCGGCTGGGGTGTCGCGCCGGATAGCGTGGTCGTCATCAGGAACGCGCTCGCGGTTGATGCTCTCCCCTCTCCCACGGGGAGAGGGCCTGGCAGCGAGGGCAAACGCGAGGCTCGCACCCGCTTGGCGCTCGGTACGGGCCGCGTGGTGATGACCTGCGCGCGGCTGTACCCGTGGAAGAACCTGGAGTTTCTCATTCGCCTAGTGGCGGACCTGCCACTCGACGTGACCCTGGTGATTGTCGGCGACGGGCCGGAGCGCGAGCATCTGGAGCGGGAGGCCGTTGCCGCCGGCGTGCCGGAGCGAGTGTGCTTTGCCGGTAGCGTCTCGCAGGCTGCCGTCCAGCAGTATCTCCAGGCAGCCGACGTATTCACGCTGCACACGCGCTACGAGGGGCTGTCCCACGTCATGCTGGAGGCGATGCACGCCGGCACGCCGATTGTGGCCTCGGACGTGGGGGGAAATGCTGAGGTGATCGAGTCCGGTCGCAACGGTCTTTTGGTGCCGCTGGACGACCGGGCGACGACGCTCGATACGCTGCGCCGCCTGCTCGACGATCCGGCTAAGGGAGCACAGTTGGCCGCGGCTGCCCAGGTAGACGTGCGGGCCTACCGTTGGGACGTACTGCTAGACCGGACTATCGCCACGCTGGCCAGCGTGGTAGCGTCTCGCAAAGAGTGATATTCCTGGAAGAACCGGGACAGGCCTCACCCCCCGGCCCCCTCTCTATCGCTCCGCGATGGAGAGGGGGAGTAGATTCCCGCGAAAGCGGGAATGACGGGTTATGCAAAGGTCTCCGAAAGCGGGAATGGCGCGAGGGTGAGGTAGGCGTTGCCGTGTGATGAACGGAAAAGCGGATGAACCTGCTCTTTGTCACCCAGAGCTACGCTGCCGATAGCACGATCCTCGGAGTGACAGCGGACTGGGTTCATGCCCTGGCGCGGCGCTGTCGCTCCGTGCAGGTCATCGCCCAGCAGGCCGGGAGACGGCTGTCCAATGCGCCCGCCAACGTGATCGTCCACTCGCTCGGCAAAGAACGGGGAGACTCGCGCCAGCGCCAACTCGGACGCTTGTTCGCAACGTTGCGCCATGTGCTGTTCGCGGCCCCGCCGGCCGAGCGGGTCACGGCGATCTTTGTCCATATGGTGCCGCGCTACGCGGCGCTCGCGGCCCCGCTGGCAAAGCTCCGTCGGGTACCGCTCGTGCTGTGGTACACGCAGGGTGGCGTCAGCCGCGACCTGGAGATTGCGCACCGGCTTGTTGACCGTGTTGTGAGCGCGTCGCGCCGGAGCTATCCGCTGGATGCTGACCGGCTGGTGGTCGTGGGACACGGCATTGACACCGACCGCTATGCCCCGCTACCGTCGCTCCAGCGGCACGACGACGGCCCCTTGCTCCTCAGTGTTGGACGCCTCTCGCCGGCCAAGGACCACGAGACGACCATCGAGGCGCTGGCCGTGCTGCACGCTCAGGCCGGCACGGCTGCGCCGCCCCTGCTCCGCATCTGTGGCGCGCCGCTCTATCCATCCGACGAAATCTATGCGGAGCGTCTGCGGGGCCGCGTGAGTGAGCTGGGGCTGGAACGGGCGGTGCAGTTTGCCGGGAACGTGCCGTATGCAGCGATGCCGGCCGAGTACCGGCGCGCGGCGGTATGCCTCCATACCAGCCGCACAGGCAGCCTGGACAAAGCGGCGCTGGAGCCGCTGTCCTGCGGTGTGCCGGTCGTGACCAGCAATCCGGCCGTCCAGCACGAACTGGCGGCGTGGGGCGAGCGTTTGTCCTTCCCGGCGGGTGACGCAGCCCGGCTCGCCGCGCGCGTGCAGGGCGTGCTGGCTTGGACGGAGGGTGAGCGGGCCGCGGCAGCGGCGGCTATGCGCCAACTGGTGGTGCAGCGGCACAGCCTGGAGCAGTGGGCGGACCGGGTCGTCGCGCTGCTCGGCACGCTGGGAGGGTAGATACGGGTGGATTCCCGCTTGCGCGGGAATGACGGGGGAAGGGATGATTCTGGCCCCCCTATGGTCCCTCCGTCCCGACGGGGGGACGGCTCGACCGCAATTGCTGGATGATGCCGGCGCGGGATGGTCCCCCGTCCCGACGGGGGACGGGCGCAACGTGTTGCGCCGGGCAGGCTCCGGCCCCCCTATGGTCCCCCCGCTGCGGCGGGGGGACGGGGTAGTAAGCCGCCGCCGCCGGGCGGAATGCTGACGGCTGATAGCTACTTCAGTCGGCATTGACCTGATCGAACACACGCACGACCGCTTTGGACGGCGCGGGGGTGAGGAGGGTCACGGCGATGGCTACGGGTATGGCGGCGATGAAGCCGGGTGCGGCCGGCTGAATGTCCATGATCCCGCCGGGGCCGCCGGAGAAATATCCCCAGATCGAGGCCGTTACCGTCCCGGTGATGACCGACGCAAGCGCCCCCCAGATATTGAAGCGACGCCAATACAGTGCCAGAATGGTGACGGGGCCGAAGGCCGCTCCCATGCCACCCCAAGCGTACTCGACGAGGGTGAGTACCGATTCCGGGTTCCCAATGGCGAGCGCGGCGGCGATTACGCCAGTCACCACGAGGAGGAAGCGGCCGAGCCATACGCGGCCATAGGCTCCGGCCGCATAGAGGTACCGCATCCGATAGGCGTAGCGCCTGATGAACGGCAGGTCGTCGGTGGCCACCGCGGAGGCCAGCAGCAGCTGCGAGTCTGCCGTGCTCATGATCGCCGCAATGACCCCGGTCAGGAGCAGCCCGACGAATACGGGGTGGAAGAATACTTGTGTGACCACGAAGTAGAGCCGCTCCGCGTCCTCCAGCACCTCCGCCAACTGTCCGGCTTCGGTCAGAGCGGGCAGGCCAAATAGCCCCAGCAACAGGCCGCCGACGAGCATGACGGCCACCCATGCCGTGCCAATGGCGCGGCTGGCGGGTATCTTTGCTTCGCTTTCCACCGCCATGTAGCGCTGCAGCACCCGCTGGGCGCCGAAGGTGCCGAGGCCCCAGCCGAAGGCGGAGAGAAAAAAGAACACGCCTAATGGCTCACCCTCGGTAGTGGTGAGGGGATTCCAGTAGGTGGATGATACGCCGCTCGCGGTGCCAAAGAGGTCATCCGTAGCGAAGATGAGCGTGAGCGGCAGGATGACAAAGCCGGCCAGCATGATGAGGGCTTGAAAGACGTCGGTTCTGGAGACCGCCACAAAGCCGCCGATGAAGGTGTACGAGGCCACGGCGAGCAAGGTGACGACGATACCCACCGTGCCGTCAAGACCGAATACGGATTCCAGCAGCTTGGAGCCGGCGATCAGGCCGGAGCTGACGTAGAAGACGACGAAGAAGATCGTGATACCACCGGCGAGGGTCCGCATGGTGCCCGTCTTATCGTTGAAGCGCTTTTCCAGGAACTCCGGGAGGGTGAGCGACTCTTCGGCGGCGACCGTATAGCGGCGCAGCCTTGTTGCCAGCATTTTCCAGGTGAGCCAGAAGCAGAGGCCCAGGCTGGCGAGTATCCATACTGAGATCATGCCCTGAGTGAAGGCAATGGCCGGGATGACCAGCATGGTCCCGGCGCTGGCCGAGGAGGACCCGGCGCTCATGGCAGTGGTGAAGGCGCTCATCCGCCGGCCGCCGAGCACGTAGTCCGACATCTCCCTTATCTGGCGGGAGCGCACCACGGCGATGCCGATGAGCACCGCAAAGTAGGCAACGAAAACGAACGGTATCCAGTAAAGGCTGGACATTAGACCGATTCCCCCTCTCGGTATGCTCGGTCAATCTCACTGATGGAATGGGATCGCAGTGGCTGCGGTGCTGAGTGTAGTGTATTTCAGGGGCTGACGCACTCCAGCCGGGTTGGCAGGCACATGCCCCCCTCCCTAGCCCTCGCCCGGAGCAAGCTCTAGGAGAGGGGGCCTGCACCCGGCGCCGCTGCGGGGCCGGCACGATCACCTAGCCCCAGGTAAAGCTGAAGAGCTTGGCTGCGCGGAGCTTGAAGTGCAGCACGACCGGGGCGCCCTCGGCACCGCCGAGGGCCGACTCGCCGTGCCAGTACACGGTCTGTGCGAGCGAGTCTCCGTAGAGCGGGTCGCAGTCGGTTACCGCCCGTCCCGGCTGACCGTGGATACCGACCCACACGCCACCGCCGCCCCTGGCCTGGAAGCTCACCCGTAGCTCGCGACCCCGGGGCTGTACCGGGAACGTCCAGAACTCGCCCGCCTCGTCGGCGACGACCGCGCCGAGGCGGCCGCGGGGCCACCAAGCCCAGCCGGTACGAGCGGCGGCGACCACGTGGGGCCAGCGCGGGTACTTATGGGGAAGGGACGTGCCGGAATACAGCAGTCCCACGCGCTCGTTACCCAACGGGACCAGGCCGGTGCCGGCGCCAATGAACTCCGAGTCCCACTCCCCTGGCGTCCCGGGGTTGATGACCGCGCCCCCCGGCACCTCGTTCCACACGATCCCGTCGGCGCTGGCGTAGAGCCGAATGCGCGAAATCTGGTTCCAGCGCTCGTAGAACATCGGGAACATCAGATGGATACTCGGCTCGCCGGGATACGACGTGCGGGCGTTGGTGTAGATGTCGTTCGAGGGAGACTCGTCCAGGCGGGGCCACAACAGCGGCTCGACCGGCGGCCACCGGCGAAAGTCGGCCGTCTCGGTGCGCCCTACCCAGCGGCGGCCCTGGAGGTACATGCGGGTATACAGCACGTAGCGTCCCAGCCAGGCATCGTAGTAGGCCGTCGTGATGGTATCGGTGAAGTGCGTGAAGAGCGGCTCCGGGAGCAGGGTCCAATCCAAGCCATCCGGCGACACGGCGCCGTAGACGCAAGTGAACTTCCCCGGTCGCAGCCGCACGTCCTGATACCGCGGATGAAGCGCCCGATACTCGGCCCAGCGCCGCTCGAACTCGTCCGCCGGCACGTGGGCCATGAAGACCAGCTTGTAGCGCTCGCCGGGCAGGGCGCTGGGGTCCTTGAAGACGGTGAAGCCATCGAAGTTGTGCTGGCCGCGCTCCGGGGGAACGCCGAAGAAGGCGTTGTTCCGGGTGCTGCCGGCAAGCTCATAGCGGCCGAACGTCGGGAGTTTCCACGTGAAACCGTCGTTGGACTCGGCGTAGTGCCCGTGCTTGCCCACCCAGTACCAGAGGCGATACCGCCCACCCTCATAGAGCAGGGCGTTGATGCCAATGTCCTGGTCCAGTGGCCCGATCTTCTGTGCCGGCTGCGCCTCTAGGCGGATGCCGCGTGGCTGGCGCCGCGAGCGGTAGCTGGCCAGCATGGCGGGGTCATCCAGAGCCGGCGGTGCCTCCGCACCCGGCTTGGTGGGCAGCGATTCGCCGTCCGGTGCTACCCATTCCAGGTCACCGGGGTCAATATGGCGAAAGTCGGTGAAGAGGTAGGTGTGCTGGTCGGATAAGAGCCGCCATTCGATGCTCGTAGCCATGATCCCTCCCGTGTCGCTATGGTAGCGCAGGCTGGGCCAAGGGCTTGCCCGTGCTCCGGTGCTCGACTAGCATAGGCCATGTACGACAGGGCAGCCCGCCGGGGGCAAGTGGAAGGAGACGAATCGCCATGGCAGAGCCAACTCGCCTCGCGCTGATCGGCTGCGGGGGCAACATGACCAACGCGCACCTCCCGCGCCTGCTCGCGCGGGACGAGGTCAGTATCGTCGCGTTGGTGGACCCGGTGACGGCGACCACGGAGGCGCTGCGGGAGCGTCAACCGGCGCTCGCCGCCGCAGCCACGTTCAGCGACCACCAGGAGATGCTCGACGCCGTGCAGCCCGATGGGGTGGTGATCTCGTCGCCCCACGCGCTCCATCACCCGCAGATTATCACTGCGCTGCGGGCCGGGGCACACGTGCTGGTCGAGAAGCCGATGGTGAACACCGACGACGAGGCGGCCGAGGTCATCGCCACGCGCGATGAAACGGGCAAGATCGTCATGGTGTCGTACCAGCGGCGATTCGAGCCGAGTGTCCAACAGATGAAGCAGATCATCACCGAGGGCGGCATCGGCGACGTGGAGTTTGTTACGGCCCAACTCCACCAGTCGTGGTACACGAACAATCTGGGCCGCATTGAGCGCACCGGGGAATCGTGGCGGGTGCAGCAGCTGCTTTCGGGCGGCGGTCAGCTCAACGACTCCGGGAGCCATCTGGTTGACCTCGTGCTCCACCTCGTGGGCCTGGCGCCGACGCGAGTGGCCGCGTCGCAACAGTATTTCACGCTGGAAGTGGACGTGAACTCCGCGATTATGGCCGAGTTCGAGGGCGGCGCGATTGCGACCATCGCCATCGGCGGCAACGTGCATGGCGGCGGCACGGACATCACCATCGCCGGCAGCGAGGGGACGCTGCACTACCGGACCGTCGGGCAGGCGCCGCGCCAGCCGTGGGTGGAGTGGCGGCGCGCCGACCAGGCGGAGCCGCTGACCCTCCCCACACCACCGCCACCGACCAGCCCCGACCACCACTTCGTGGACGTGATCCGCGGCCGAACGCCGCTGGCCGGCGCGACGGCGGAGGACGGCCGGCGGGTGGTGCAGCTCTCCGCAGCCGTCTGGCGCTCGGCCGAGACCGGGGCGCCGGCAGCGGTCACCGGCTAGGGCGGGGGTGGTCAGCATGGGCCTCACCCCCCGGCCCCCTCTCCACCATGTGGAGAGGGGGAGCCTGCCCTCAGTCGTTCGGGGTGCCGCAGGGGCCGCCGCCGGTCGCCGTCGCTATGTCGAAACGGGTGGCGTCGAAGCGGTGGAGGGGCTTGTAGCTACGGGCGATCTCTTCCGCCGATGCGCCGACGTAGTGGCAGATGAAGGAGCGGCGGAAGCGATCCCGGCTGCGGTTTGGCTCCGAGCCGTGGATGAGGTTGCCGCCGAAGAACAGCACGTCGCCGGCGTCGAGGTCAACCGGGACTGCCTGCAACCCCTCGGGCACTGGGACGAGTTCTTTGGTGAACGAGATGGTGGGATCGGCCTCTTCCGGGCAGAAGAGGTCCATGGCATGGCTGCCGGGAACGACGAACAGGCCACCGTTCTTGCGGTTGGCGGGATCAACGGCGAGCCACGCTGCCAAGCACGTGTCGGGATAGGCCTTCAGATAGAAGTTGTCCTGGTGGAGCGCCTGGCCCCGCGCCCCTGGCGGCTTCCAGTAGAACATGCTCTGCGCGGCGATGGGCGCCTCGCCCAACAGGGCGCGCAGATGCGGCTCCCAGCGGGGACTGAGGAGGTAGCGGAGCGCCGTCCGATTGACGCGGTGGGGTTGCATCATGCGCGGGTACAGCAAGAGCGGATCGGAGGTCTCGGCCGGGGACAGGGCATGAAAACAGCCGGGTATCTCGCCCTGGGCGTACAGGTCGTCGCAGGTAGCGATAAGCTCCCGTAGCTCGGCCGCATCGAAGAGGCCCGGCACGACGGCATAGCCATCGCGGGCGAACGACGCGATCTGCTGCGAGTTGAAGGGCGGCGCCTCGACATCAACGGTCATCGGATCTCACTAGCCAACGAGCGAACGTCCCGGCCTTGCGCCCCAGCACATAGGCGACTGGTCCAGTGTTGTTGACACGCTCCGCCGGTGCTGCCGCGGAACTCATCGGACCACTCCGAGGGAGCGATCGGGACTGCTGCACAGCGATCCCCACGCCCCGCTGCGCCACGATGATACCCACGAGGATGGCGCCGCCGCCAGCCACCAGGCTCGCCGTCAGCGGCTCGCCTAAGATGAGCACACTCAGCAGCACCCCCAGCGGCGCCACCAGATATTGGAAGTGGGCGATGCGGGTGGCGGGTAGCCGACTCAGCGCAAAGTACCAGAGCGCAAAGTTGAACGCGGTACTGCCGAGGCCGAGGTAGACGAGGATGAGCTGGGTGGAGCGGCTGGCGGCGAACAGCGGCTGGAAGCCTGGGCCGACCACGAGGACCAGCGGCACCAGGGCCAGGGCAGCCCAGCAGCAGGCGACGGCGGTGATGGCCACGGCATCGCGCCCGGCCACCGTGCGACGTGCGACCAAGATGGCAGCGGCGATGGCGAGGCTGCAACTCAGGGCGAGGATGACGCCGCGCAGGTCGGCGGTGGCGAGGAGTTGCCACCACGAACTGCTATCGGCGCCGGGGTCTTGACCGAGAGCCACAGCACCGACACCGACGCAGGCCAGCAGCGATCCACCAAGCAGATACCACGGCCGTGCCGCGTGGCCGAGCGCGAATGCACCGAGCGCAATCCATAACGGTCCGATACCGGTCAAGAGCGCCGCTACGGAACCGGGAAGGAACACCTGCGACGACACGGAAAGGGACGATGTGACGCCAAAGGCCAGCGTGCCTAGGAGCAGCAGCTTGCCGGGCTGTGCTCGGAACTCGTCGCGCATACGGGACAGGCCGGCGCTCACGCCGCCCAAACGCACACACGTTAGCGCCGCAAGGGCCAGCCCGGCTACAGTGGCCCGCGACCAGACGATAATGAACGGCTCGACCTCGACGAGGGCCAGCTCACTGCCGGGGTAGAGCGAAGCCCAGCCCCAGCAGGAGCAGATCGCGGCTAGATATGCCCAGCGTATGCGTCCCATAGAGGCGGTTGGGGAGCGTGGGTGCGGCTCGTCGTGCTCAGGGATGTTACACGAGCGACGGGGAGACGGCATCTCCCCGGGGTTGCTACCGGGGTTGGGTCTATGGCTATAATGGTTCTTTGGAGCGGCGAGGTGCGGAGAGCCGTCCGGCTCCAGGCCGTGCCAGCGGCCGTACCGCGCTGGGGCCGATCCTGCTGCCGGGGTGGCGAAATGGCAGACGCGGCTGACTCAAAATCAGTTGCCCGATGAGGGCGTGGGGGTTCGAATCCCTTCCCCGGCACCACTACTACCTGTGAGCATACCTCCTCTCCCCTTCAGGCTTAATACACGACACTTTTGGGGAGTGGTGGTGGATGGGCAATGAGTTGGAAGCGAACGGCAAGGCGGCACCCCAGTAGCACCCACCGCCGCCGGAGGCGCAGTCCGAGGTGAACCGGCTGAACCGCTGCTGTCTTCCCCGTGTGAACTCCCGTCTGAGCCGCGCGGTGCGCGCCTTAGGGCGTTGGCGCGTTGCCGCCTTGGCGCTGCTGTTGTTCGTTGCGTTGGTAGCGGCCTGCGACAGAGAGGACGATGCCAGTTCGCTGTCGCTCGAAGACGCCGTCGGGCAGATGCTGCTGATCGGCTTTCGCGGCCTCGAGCTGGATACGGAAACGGTATCGCTGCTGGCCGAGATCAAACCGGGCGGCGTGATCTTGTTCGACTATGATGGGCCCAGCGGCGGCGAGTTGCCGCGTAATGTTGGATCGCCCCAGCAACTGCGAGCGCTGACCAGCGCGCTGCAGCAGCAGACCCAGCGCCCCTACTTCATCGCCATTGACGCCGAGGGTGGATACGTCAATCGACTCAAGGAGCGCTACGGCTTCAGGACCCAACTGCCAAGCCATCAGGCACTCGGCGCCGGCTCAACTGCGGAGACGGAGGCGCTGGCCGGCACATCGGCGGCGCAGCTGCAGGAACTTGGAATCAACTGGAATCTGGCCCCGGTCGTTGATGTCAACATCTTCCCCGATAGTCCCGCGATTGGCCACTGGGAACGCTCCTTCAGCGCGGACCCCGAGCAGGTGACTGCACATGCCGCCGCCTTTGTCCGCGCCCACCGAGACGAGGGCATCATCTCCACCCTCAAGCACTTCCCAGGTCACGGCAGCGCCGTCGGAGATACGCATCTCGGTGTGACCGACGTGACGGATTCCTTTGTGCATGACGCCGAGTTGGCGCCCTACCGGCAGTTGATCCACGATGGCTACGACGACGCGATCATGACCGCACACATTGTCAATCGCGATCTGGACCCGAGCGCCAGGCCCGCCTCGCTGTCCTACCCGATCGTGACCGGACTCCTGCGAGAAGAGCTGGGGTTTGAAGGAGTCATTGTCTCAGACGACATGCAGATGGGCGCAATCGTGGCGGAGTACAGCCTCGAGGCCGCGGCGATTGAGGCGATCAAGGCCGGGGTTGACGTGATTCTGATCGCGAATCAGAACGCCTATGACCTCGACGACATCCACCGCATCAAAGCCGCGATCATCGCAGCCGTGGAGCAAGGTGAGATTTCCAGGGAGCGTATTGATCAGTCGGTCGAACGCATCCTGGCCCTCAAGGGCGCGTATGGGATCGTGGAGTGAGCACTGGCAAGTCGGTCGCCTAGACTGCACAAGCCGGACCGATCAAGCGGCGCGGCCACCCCAAAGCTGAAACCCCTCAACCCCTTCACGAGAGGTTTGCTCAACTGGGGCATGCGGCTTCCGACCTCTTGGTACCACTGGTACAATGCCTTCCGTTGGCTCATGGAGCGTCTCCATCCTGGTTGCTTCACCCCCAGGATGGAGGCCGGTGCTTCCATGAGTCAACTACTCGCCTACACCTGTCCGGAAAAGTGTCGTGTATTAAGCTCCCTTCAGGGGGGCTGCGGGTTGCCGTGCAACCTCCCTCTCTACCTGGGAGAGGGCACCAGAGGAGTGAGGATGGTGAAATGACGGCACAGGTTACTATCGCTGCCAAGCAGACTCCACTGAGCAATGCGGAGTTGGAGCAAGCGCTGCGGCAGGTCCTGCGGCTCCAGTTGTCACTAGCCATCCCGGCCCTGGAGAAAGTGCTGGAGCGGCAGTTGTCACAATCTACTCCTATGCCTGGGGAGGCGTTCCGGCAGATGCTAGAGCGGCAACTACCAGCGGCTGCTCCGGAGCGAGAGAAAGCGCTCCAGCAGGCATTGTTCCAGCGGCTGTCGCCGGTTACGCCACAGCTCGGAGAGGCGTTCCGGCAGGCACTAGAGCAGCACCTTGCCTCGACTGTTCGCTGCGCGCTCACATCCAGCGAGCCGTTGGCGGAAGACACGGCCAGGCCCAGCTTGAAAGAGCTACTGCTGAGGCCGGAAGCGCGGACCGAGCAGCTAACATCGCTGCCCGAGTCCCGACGCAGTGTCGAGACCCACACGCCATAGGCCGATGTATCTCCTGGATACCAACGTCATTTCGGAGCTACGGCGCCCGTGGCCGCACGAGGCTGTCTTGGCTTGGATCGCGCAGGCACCACCCCAGCACCTCTTTGTATCCGTCGTGACGGTGGGGGAGATACAAGCAGGCATCGAGAAAGCTCGCGAGCAAGACGAGATAAAGGCGGCGGTGCTCGAATCCTGGCTCGACGAGATACTCGTCTCCTACCAGGTCTTACCGATGGATGTGCCCGCTTTCCGGATGTGGGCACGGCTCAAACACGGGAAGTCGGCCAACCTGAATCAGGATGCCATGATTGCGGCAACAGCCCTGGTTCACGGGTTGACGGTCGTGACGCGGAACGTGCGCGACTTTAGCCAACTCGGCGTGGAGTGGCTGAATCCATTCGAAATGTAGACACAGTCGAGGCACCAACCACCCCATCTAAAGTCTGCACGGCAGGGCAGCCGCTGCGACTAGCGGTTGTCGAGGAGGAGCAGGTCGCGGACGTTCAAGCGGGGGCGCACGACGGCCAAGAACCGGTCGAGTATCTGCTCCGGCCGCAGCTCCGAGGTATCGAGGCGCACCTTGCGCGGTACCCATGAGGCGGCATAGGCCGCCTCGAACTGCTGCTGCACGGCCTCGACGTCGGCAGGTGGCACGACGGAATGGCGGTGCGGCGCCGCGGCCATGCGGGCACGGATCACCTCGGGACGCGCGGTGAGCAGCGCCAGGACGGCATCGCGCGGGAACTCCGGCTCGACCTGGCGTTCGTAGGTCATCACCAGCCCCGGGTAGTAGTAGCGTGGGCCGTAGATGGCCTCCTCGATGTGAAAACCGACCAGGATAATGTCGTCGTAGCGGTGCAGCAGGCGCACGTGATAGTGGATCTGAAAGCGCTGGTAGCGTTCCTTGATCGCACCCGGCAGGGCGAGCATGGCCTCCTGCTCTTCTTCACTGACGTGCTGGGCGTCGGGAATGGTGAAATGGTCGTCCATGTGGAAGTTGCGCCCCCGCTCCAAGCCCCAAGCCTGGAGCGCATCGGCGAGAGTGGTCTTGCCGGCATACTCGCACCCAACCAGGATCAGTCGCATCGTCTCCTCCCGCAGGACCGGATATTGGTGCTCGGCTACTCGCTCAGGACAGGATAGCCGGTGCGCCTGTGGTCAGCCAGGGCTTGTGCGGACCAGCCCCCCTATGGTCCCCCCGCTGGCGGGGGGACGGTGGGTATGATGGTCGTGTCTCACTCCTGGCCGTCGAAGCCGATCATGCTTGTCGGGGTGATCCGCAGCAGCATGAATTGCAGCTTCCGCAGCACGTCCGCGGCATAGGTGGCGCCTTCTTCAGCGCCGAGGTAGTGGAGCGATAGCGCCCGCACCAACTCCGGGATACGCTCGTGCGTCAGCGTCGCGGTGCCGTTCACCAGGAGCCAGCGCTGCGGCGATTCGTTCAGGGCGATACAGAGCGCCACATGTGGGTTGCGGCGCACGTTTCGCGCTTTGACGGAGGTATTTTCCACCGCGACAACCACCTGATCGCCATCCACCAGGTGCCACACCGGTGTCATGTGCGGAGTACCGTCGGGACGCAAGGTGGAGATAATCGAGATGTGCGGCTCTCGCAGAATGGTCTCGATCTCCCGCTGACTCAGCCTGCCCATGTTCCCGCTCCCTTCCACCTCAGATTTGCTCACTCGCGCCGTCACGGACATACTACCGCCGCAGCGCCGAGGGAGGTACGACATGGTAACGGCAGGCAACGACGGACTGCGCCTAGAGGCAGGGACACGACTCCTCTTCCTCGACATGGACATGGTCGAGACGGACCACAACGTCGTTCCGCGAGTGATGACCGCAACCAAGCATCCCGACAACCCCCTGCTGCCCTTGGGTGATATCCACGAGTGGGATTCGGCGCAAGCGGCGCCCTGGGCGTCGCGCTCCGTCATCTACGACGAGGAAGACCGGCTCTTCAAGTGCTGGTATCACGGGACCGACCTGAGCACGGAGCGTTGGTGGGCCACTGGGTATGCGTGTAGCGAGGATGGCATCCGGTGGGAGAAACCGAGTCTGGGCCTGCACGAGTACAACGGCAGTACGGACAACAACATCTGCTTCCAGGGTTGGGGGCCGGTCATCAAGGAGCGGCCCGGCGGCGATCCGGCCCGGCGTTACAAAGCGATTCTCAAGGGGCCTACGCGGCAGCACCCCATTCGAGCAGCCTATTCCGCGGATGGCATCCACTGGCAGGAAGGCGCCGAGATCGCCTTACCGGAATGGCAAGGACGCACACCGGATATCGTCGTCTTGGTGCGCGACGACCAGGACCCCGATCCGCAGCGCCGGTACAAGATCGTCTGGCAGACCACCCATCCGTCAAATAAGCCGGGGCCGGCGCTTGTACGGACGAAGTGCCTGGGCTACGGGCCGGACATCGAGCATTTGGTCGCCAGCCCGGCGAACCCCATCCTGCATCCCAACGACGGCCTCGAACAGGAGAACCACTTCCTGCTGTTGGCGCCGTATGCCGGCCGGTACATCATGCTCTACGAGTATGGCTGGTATCTGCCGAACGGGACCGGGAATTTCGGCAACTATTGCGCCGACATCCGGCTGGCAGTGAGCCGCGATGGGGCGCACTACACGCGCCGCCAGCCGCACCAAATCGTGATCCCCCGCGGCCCACGGGGCAGCTGGGATGACGGCATGTTGGTGATCGCGGACAAGCTCGTGGTCAAAGACGACACGCTCTATCTCTACTACTGCGGCCAGGGTGAGGAGTGGACTGACTGGCCGGCGTCGAACGAGCCGGCGGCACTTCAGTACGACTCGGCCGGCGCTGTGCGGCTGTCCCGGATGGGGCTGGCGACACTGCGCCGCGACGGCTTTGTCAGTCTGGAGACGACGGACCGCGAGACACCGGGACACCTGACGACCGCGCCGATGGCCGTCGCGGAGCGGGGAGTCACGCTCACCGCCAACGTAAGCGCGACACAGCAGCGCCGCAGTTGGGTCGCGGTCGAAGTGCTGGACGCCTCCAGCAACGAACCGTTGCCCGGCTTTGGCCGCGAGGATTGTGTGCCCATTGACCGGGACGGCGTGCAGATAGCGGTCCAGTGGCGAGAGCGGCGGCTTGCTGAGCTGTGCGGCGCCCGTGTGAAGCTGCGGTGTTGGCTGTACGGGGCCGCCCGGCTGTTTGCGCTCTACGGTAGCTAG
Source organism: Chloroflexota bacterium (assembly GCA_022824545.1). Classification (GTDB taxonomy): domain Bacteria; phylum Chloroflexota; class UBA11872; order UBA12225; family JAJDUF01; genus JAJDUF01. The sequence continues at coordinate 8,811 of JAJDZR010000032.1, read as the reverse complement.
TTGAGGGCAATCAAAGTCCAGCGGCCAACGTGACACGGCGCGGGGCGGAACGGCTAGGATAGGAGGGCCGCGGCGGGAGCGGCAGTGTTGCGACCCTGCAAGGTGCTCGTCATAATCCGCCGCGCGGCAGCAGGGCCAGAGCAAGATTAATCGGCCGGATCGGGAGCAGTCATGATCGAAGTGCAAAACGGGCATCCCCATCCTCGCGTCCGCGAGGCGGTGTTGTTTCCGTTCGACGAGGCCAGCATCCCGTTCACGTCGGGGCTACGGCTGCATATGGTCAGCGCCAAAGCCAGTGGGCGCGAGGCGCTGGCGGTGCTGCCGGGGCCGGAGGGCGCACCCGACGACATGCGAGTCCGGTTCTATGGGGCGGTGATTCCCAGCGGCGACGAACTGCGGATGTGGTACATGGGCGCCGGCAGCCGCGACGGGTACCGGGCGGACCGCCTCTGTTACGCCGTCAGCCGCGACGGGGTGCAGTGGGAGAAACCGGCGCTTGGCCTGGTGGAATACAACGGGAGCACGCAGAACAACCTCGTTGACCTGCGGAACGGCGCCTGCGATCTGCTCTCCGTGCCGGTGCTGTACGACCCGGATGACCCGGACCCGCAGCGGCGGTACAAGCTCGCCTTCGAATGCCGCGAGTACGAGAAGCTCCTGTCCGTGGCCTTCAGCCCCGATGGTTTGCGCTGGACCGAGTCGCCGCACAATCCGGTCGGCCCAATGCTGGAGATGAGCGGTGTGATCCGGTTCAACGACTGTTACTACATCAATGGGCATGGGGGCTTTCACTTCGGCACGGCCCGGGAGCTTGTGACCTGCGCTTCCTACGACTTTGAGCACTGGACGGAGGCCACGGCGCGCGGGTTCCGGCGCGACCCGCTGCCGTTGCTCGATATGGCCGGTATCACGACCAGCCGGAACGCCGGGGAGCAAGTTCACTTGGGGGCCGGCCTGTGGGACCGCGGCAACGTGATCCTCGGCGTCTACGACAGCTGGCACGGCCACCCGTCAGGTGACCGCGGACTGCTGACGATGGACCTCGGCTTGGTCATCAGTCACAACGCACTCCACTACCAGGAGCCGTTCCCCGACTTCCGACTCGTTCCGGCCATCGAGGAGCAGGGCGGCGACGGCGCGCTGTTCCCGCAGGAGGGGCTGCCGCCGATCATCGGCGGGCCGGCGCTCAGTCACGGGCAGGGGATGTGTAATTGGGGCGATGAGACGCTGCTGTGGTACAGCGTGTGGATTACGGGCGGCGTGCGGTTGGCCCGTTGGAAGCGTGACCGGCTGGGCTGCTTCCGTGCCTTTCAGCCGGAAGAGCTGAACCGGCAGCCCCCGGCGCGCTGGGAGCGCGGCACGCGCCACTGCGTCACCTGTCCGATCCAGGTCAGCGACACGCCGGCGCGGGTGTATGCCAACGTGGCCGGGCTGTGGGAGCATAGCGAGATCACGGTGGAAGTGCTGGACGAGCAGTTCCGGCCGCTGCCGGGGTACTCCGGCGCGGCCTGCGTGGCCATACGCGAACCGGGCATACGGCAGCCGGTGGTGTGGAAGGACCGAGACTCGGTTGGCGAAATTGACGGACCGTTTCGGTTGCGGGTGAGCTTCAACGGGCTGCGGCGCGACGACGCCCGGCTGTATGCGCTTTACGTCGCGTAGGGTGGGTACCAGCCCCCCTGTGGTCCCCCCGTTCCGACGGGGGGACGGGGATTGGACCTACCCCCAACCCCTCCCTGAAGGGAAGGGGCTAGAGGGTACTGTGCAGGCTCCCCTGCCCTGGAGGGAAGAGGCCGGGGGGTAGGTGCAGTACCGAGCCGGAGCGGCCGCGAGGAGGACGGAATGGTTGACCGCCCCAAGAACGTGCTGTTGCTGTGGACCGACCAGCAGCGGGCCGATACGGTTGGGCCAGACAAAGACCCACGGCTCCAAATGCCGAACCTGGAGCGGCTGGCGCAAAGCAGCGCGCACTTTCGGCACGCCTACTGCGCCCAGCCGGTCTGTAGTCCGGCGCGCGCTACGGTGATGACCGGCGTGTACCCGCACACGCACGGTGTCGTGGACAACAACATCGTGCCCGATCCCGGCATCCCGATGATTACCGAGTTGCTGCGGCCGGCCGGTTACGTCACGGGCTACAACGGCAAGTGGCACCTGGGCAACGAGCTACGGGCGCAACGCGGCTTCGATCATTGGGTGAGTACCGAGGAAGGCTATGCCCGCAGCCATGCCGAGGAAGGCTATAGCTCCTACCACGATTTCCTGGAGGCGCGTGGGTACACGCCCAGCGACCCACACCTGGATGGAATGACATTCGCTCGCCAGACCGCCGCGGCCCTGCCGGAGGAGAACGGAAAGCCGGCCTTCCAGACCGCCGCGGCCTTGCGATTCCTGGATGCTCACCGTGACCGGCCCTTTTTCCTTTCGGTGAACTACCTGGAGCCGCACGCGCCTTTCAACGGGCCGCTGAACGGCTTCTACAAAGCCGAGGACATGACGCTGCCGGATACCTGGTACGGCGAGATGGAGGCGAGCGTCCCGCTGCGCTATCGGCGCCTGCGCGCCGCTTACGGCGGAGACTACATGGCCGGCCATCCCGACTGGATGCAGTCGAACGACGAGTGGGGCTGGAAGGAGTTGAAGGCCCGCTACTGGGGCTTATGTACGCTGGTGGATAAATACGTCGGCCGTATACTCGACCGCCTTGAGGAGCTTGGTCTCGCCGACGACACGATTGTCGTCTATACCTCCGATCACGGGCACATGATGGGTGAGCACGGTCTGTTGAACAAAAGCGTGCTCTACGAGCCGTCGGCACAAATCCCGTTCATCATCCGCGTGCCCGGCTTGCCGCCACAGCGACTGGCGACGCCAGTCGGACACGTGGACCTGGTCCCGACGCTGCTCGAATTGCTCGGTCAGCCGTTGCCCGACCATCTGCAAGGGAGCAGCCTTGTGCCGTTGCTCCGGGACGGTGATAGCGACGCGGAGGAAGGCCAGACGATCATCGAGTGGAACGGGAGCCTCCAGGACGATGCGGTGGCGACGAGGGCCGGCCCGCACGCGCCGCTGGCGCCGGGGGTGGTGGACGCGGATCGCACGGAGATACGGACCATCCGCCGTGGCATGTGGAAGCTGAACGTCCACGCCAGCGGCGAGCATGAGCTGTATGATCTCGGATCGGACCCGGCGGAGCGGCACAATGCCTTCGCGGATGCCGAGAACGCCGGAGTGGTCCGCGAATTGGACGGCCGACTACGCCAATGGCAACGCGAGACGGCCGATCCGCTGGAGTTGCCGGCGCTCGCGTAGGAGACGAGGGGGGAGGGAGCAGTCCTCACCCCCCGGCCGTGATAGGTGGAGAGCGATGCTGATTATTGACGGCGATTACCCGATGGCCTATGGCGGCGTGGACCTCGACCGCGATTTGACCCGGCCTATCGAGGAGGTACGCGGCGCGACCGGGCGGCGAAGCCTGATTGACGGCTGGCCCGACGAAGAGACGATGGCGTCATTGCCGGAGATGCGGAAGGGCCGGATTGCCGCGGCGCTGGTCAAGATCGTGGCGCGGATCCGCCGGCCGCAGAGCACCATCTGGGGCTATCGCACCGGCCACGGTGCCTACGCCGCCGCGCAGGCGCAGTTGGCGTACTATCGCGTGCTCGAATCGGTCGGCGAGGGCCGCATCCTGACTACCGGCAGCCAGTTCGCAGATCACGTGCAGGAGTGGGCGGCGGCGGATGACACGACAGGGCTGCCCGTCGGCTTTGTCCTGGGCATGGAGGGCGCCGACCCCATTCTGTGGCCGGAGCAGGTCCACGAGTGGTGGGAGGCGGGCCTGCGGGCCATCAACTTGTCCCACTATGGCATCAGCACTTACTCCCACGGCACGGGTACCGGCACCGAGGGAGGACTGTTTCCACCGGCCAAAGACCTGCTGCGCGAGATGGAGACCCTTGGGGTCATACTGGACATAACCCACGTATCCGACCGGTCGGTCCGCGAGGCGCTGGACCTGTTCGGCGGCCCGGTAATGGCCAGCCACCAGAATTGCCGGGCGATCACGCCGGGCGAGCGACAACAGCCTGACGATATTCTCCGGCAGGTGATCGCGCGCGACGGGGTGATCGGGCACTCGATGGACACATGGATGCTCTACCGGGGCGGCGTTGACTGGGCCAACATCCCCTCGCGTCGGGAGGTCTTCCCGCGGGAGGCGGTGACCCTTGACGACTTGGTGGACCACATTGACCACGTCAGCCAGCTCGCCGGCAACGCTCGCCACAGCGCCATCGGCGGCGATACGGACGGTCAGGGCGGCCGGGACGGTGCGCCCTACGAGATAGATACCGTAGCCGACTACCAGAAGCTGGCCGCCGTGCTGGACCGGCGCGGCTACTCGCAAGCAGACATCGAGCGGATCATGTTCCGCAACTGGCTGCGGTTCTACGAGCAGTCGCTGCCGTAGTAGGAGCAGGCGGGATGAGAGCCAGCACCGTCATTGCGGCGGAAGCCGCAATCCATGTCCCCCTGCCGCAGCGGGGGGACTATAGGGGGGGCCGTACTTTGCAGCCCCGCCGTACTCCCGGCGCGGTGTACGATATGCCCCAGTGCGTAGCAGCGGCCGCTACGTGTACGACGCACACGAGAGGAAGTCCGATGGGGATTTACGAGGACCTTGGCCTGCGCCCGGTGATTAATGGCTACGCCACAGTGACCCGCCTCGGCGGCTCGCTCATGCCCCCGCCGGTGGTGGAAGCGATGATCGAGGCGTCGCGGCAGTTCGTGGACCTGGAAGACCTGCAAGCCGCCGTGGGCCGGCGCATTGCGGAGCTGACCCGCAACGAGGCGGCTTACGTCTCCAGCGGCGCCGCCGCCGGCCTGACGCTGGCCACGGCCGCCTGCGTCGCCGGCACCGCCCCGGCGATGATTGCGGCCCTGCCACACCCACAGAAAGTACCCGGCGCTCGCTGCGAGGTCATCTTCCAGCGATGCCAGCGCAGCGGCTACGACTATGCCGTGCGCCAAGTGGGTGTGGACATGATCGAGATCGGCCCGGAGGAGTCTTCACCGGCGGACTTCCCGGCGGTGCGCCAGGAGCTGGAGCAGGCACTGTCGGAGCGCACGGCGGCGGTGCTGTACTTCGCTCGCGGAGAGGACCACCACGGCGGGCTGCCGGTGGCGGAGGTGGTCGCGGCGGCGCACGCGCGCGGCGTGCCGGTCATTTTGGACGCCGCGGCGCAGCTTCCGCCGGTGGAGAACCTGTGGCGCTTCACGCAAGAAGGCGCCGACCTCGTGATCTTCAGCGGTGGGAAAGGCCTCTGCGGACCGCAGGCCACCGGGTTGGTGCTCGGACGGTCCGACCTGATTAAGGCGTGTGCCGTGCAAGGCAACCCCAACCAGGCCATCGGCCGGCCGATGAAGGTCGGGAAAGAAGAGCTATGTGGTTGCTTGGCCGCCGTCGAGTGGTACGTGGGGCTGGACCACGCGGCCATGACGGATCGTTTCGAGGCGCAGGTCGGTACCGTCGTCCAGCGTCTCGCCGGGCGGCCGGGGGTCAGGGCACGAGTCGAGATGCCCAGCGAGGCGGGGCAACCGCTGCCGCGGGCGCTATTGCGCTTCGACGCGGCGGCGGTGGGACAGAGCCGCGATCAGATCATGGAGCAGCTGAAGCACGGCGAGCCGGCCATTGAAGTGTCGCCGGAGGGCGACGATGGCATTTACGTCAACCCGCAGACGCTGATGGAGGGCGAGGAGGTGGTGATTGCGGACCGCCTTGCCGAGATTCTGGGCTAGGCGCCGTTGATGGCTTCTGGCCCCCCCTCGCTGGCGTGGATGTCCGCGCCTCGGCTACTATGAAGCGATGACACGGGCAGTGTGCGAGGGAGCACCATGGTCATCAGGGACATCGACCAACAGCGGATCAGTCGGCTGGAAGGCGCCTACGAGCAAGTAGACCGCCGGCTCGATGATATGAACAGCCGGCTCGACGGTATGCAGCGGGCTATCGACGGGCTGCGCGGCGAGGTAAACAATCTGCGTGGCGAGATGAACAGCCGCTACAATACGCTCGTGGTGCTGATGGTCACCTCGTGGGTGACGATCATGGCCGCGCTCATCACGGCGCTCGTCACCCTCTTCCTCAAGTAAGCGCCGGCACTGCCCCCGGCCCTCATCGCCCGGCCCCCTCTCCACCATGTAGAGAGGGGAGGACTGCTGGAATGGGGAGGTTGCATTATGGAGTTACTACTGATTCTAGTCCTGTTTGTGCTTTTGTGCGTTGGGCTGCCTTGGTTGCTAGTCCAAGGTATCGGTACAGTCGGGAGCCGTGCGGAGTCTCGAAGGGTGCGGTACCTTGAAAGTATGGCAAGAAACCCCAACGCTGACTCTGTAAATGTCATGGGAGAGTACCTTGACCTAGCAGGCTACAACATCTATAGAGTAAGTGAAAAGAGAGTGATTATTAGTTGCAAGGGACTCGACGAACTTGAGATTGCAATATGGAGTGACTTCCGTAGAGGAGAGCCTTATGGAGTCGTCGGAGCTTTTGGGGTTGGGGGCAGTTATCACGCCTCCGTAACGGATGCGTGGGTGAAGGGGAGAAGCCTGTTTGTAAAGATGGCACAGTCTCCCGGTTATGCTGCTCAGAAGAAGGTTGAGGCCATTGCACAACTAGCTAGGGAACGGCAGGACATTACTGAAGTGAGATCGGGAGAGGAAGTAGAGGCGCAGGAAGAGAGGGATCATATCCCTTCTGCTAAGGGGATTACAAGGCCCGGGCAAGACCACCACTAATACAGCGTTGGTCAGTAGTTAGCAAGTCGCTGGGTGCCGGAATGTACTGCGAAATAATCATGTGTATAATGAGGATGAACTTCTAGTCAGACTCATCAGCCGCTGGATTGGGGCGTGCTCTGCCGGAGCTGCTGCTCGAATTGCAGCACCCCCTTGAAGGCGGTCATTGCGCCGTAGAGGATTTGTAGGTGGCCTACGAGCGCCGTGTAGCGGTCGTGGCTGACTTCATAGAGGGGTGGGAGTGAGCCGATCACGCCGGCCATGATGGTTATGTCGCGCCGCACCCGCGCGAACGACGACTCGTGCGTACTGGACTGGTTGGCGAGTGCCGAGCGCATTTCGTCTAGCTCCATGCTCAGGGTCTCGATGCCTTCCAGCAGCACGACTGTCCTTGCTCGGTCCGGCGTGGAGCCGCTGACCAAGTTGTCGTGCTTGAGCATCGCTGCGAAGCTACGCAGGCGCTGCCGGGCCTCGTCATAGGTCAAGGGCGGGGTCGGTGACGGTCTGGCAACCCCCTGGGCGCGAGTTGGCGCAGGCGCGGCGGCAACCGGCAACGCCGGGGCGACGCCGGTATCGTTGCCGACGGGTACTACGGCCTGCGATTGGTCGTCCGTGCCTAGCCCCTGGACGAGACTGACCAGAAAGAAGGCCACCACCAACCCGAGGCCCCACAGAGCGATTACGCGCAGCTGCCGAAGCATCATCATCCTCGCCTAGGCCGGCGGCAAGTCTTCGCGCAGTCCTGACATGATGGCCTCCGCCAGCTCCATCGTCTTGATGGCCTCATCAAGGTTGGCGGCGGGCAGCGAAACCGGTCGGTCCGCTTTGACGCAATCGAGGAAATAGCGGATGTCCTCGCGCCGCCCGCCCGTGCCTAACTCGCGTAACTCGTGCTGCTTTCCATCGCAGAATACCGTTCCCTGGCTGATGCCTTCGAAGTAGGCGGAGATGTCGCGCCCATGAATCTCGTAGCGTTGCAAGCGCGAGTCGGTCGTGTAGTTGGCGATCAGGTGTCCGAGACAGCCGTTCTCGAAGAGGATCAGGGCACCATGCACGTCCTTGTACGGTGAGCAGGCGCGGCGCACCACACTATGGACCTCCGCCACGTCGGAGCCGGCAAATACCCGGAGTAGGTCTATCGAGTGGATCGGCGATTCCATCAGCATGTTGTCGAGGAGGATTTCGGGAAAGGTCGTCCGCCCCGGTGAGGTGGCCAGGGCGCCGCGACGGGCAAAGCCGCTCATGCTCTTGTGGAACTCCCCGACGACTTGGACCACCGGGCCACGCTCTTTGACCATTGCCAGCGCTTGATTGACGAGCGGATGGAAGCGGTAGCTCCAGCTCACCATCGCCTTCGCGCCCGTCCGGGTGGCCGCGGCGCGTAACGCCTTTGTCTCCGCCACACGCAACCCCGGCGGCTTCGTCACCTCGGTATTGACGCCGCGCTCCAGGCAGCGCAGCGCCACCGGCGCGTTGAGGTGGGCCGGAGTGATGACGAATGCGGCGTCGAGGGTCTCGTTGTCGAGTAGCTCGTCCACGTCGGCATAGCGACGCGACACGCCGAACTCGTCCCCGGCGGCATCGCGCGCCGCCGGCACCGGATCGCAGACGGCAACCAGCTCCACGTCGTCGAAGGTTTGCAGGTGCGCCATATATCCCCGGCGCCCGTTCGGCCCGCAGCCGACAACCGCCACTCGCAAGCGCGACATCGCTAGTCCTCCTCTAGCCCCCACCCTAGCCCTCCCCCGCCCCGACAGGGGAGGGAACGTGCCGGCCTACACCGCAGCGGCGTCACCAGCCGCCGTCCCCCTGCCGCAGCGGGGGGACCATAGGGGGGCCGGTGTGACGCCCCCGCCACCACCCGGCCGCTCACCCTTCGGCCTCGACCTGCGCGATCATCGCTCGCAGTTCGGCAGCGTTAATGTGCATCGCGTCTACGTGCGTGCCGCCAGGGGGCGTGAAATGCGTCGCCAGGGCGAGCACCGCGTCGCAGCGGTAATCCCGCAGTTGGCGGAG
>JAJDZR010000189.1 GCA_022824545.1 Chloroflexota bacterium | reverse complement strand
GCGCCTCGAATACTCGTACCAGCCCGCCGGCCGCGCCATCCAAGATGCGGAGAACCTCGCCGGCCGGCCCCTGCGGGCCGAGCAGTCCGGCAAGCTGCGTGGGTGGGCCAACGATAGCGCCGACCAGTTCGGCTTGGAGCTGCTCGCGCCCCGGCATGTTGGCAAGCGCCAGCACCTCGTCGGTGTTCAGCGGCTGGCCGCCGAGCAGCCCGCCGCGGACGTTGAGGTTCTGATTGGCGCGCATGAACTCCCGCAGCACCCGCACGGCGGCGCTGAACTCGTCCTGGCAGAAGACGACGGCGCTCGGCCCCTCCAAGAGTGGTGCCAGCGCGCCGGCGCCCTCCTGCTCGGCGGCGATCTTCATCAGCCGGTTCTTGATGACCCGGTAGGTGGCCGTCGTGCCTTGGAGGTCGTTCCGCAGCGCGTTCATCTCCGGCGTGTTCAGGCCGCGATAGTCGGTGACGATCATGCACTGCGCCGGCCGGATGAGATCGGCCAGGAACGCCACGTTTGCCCGTTTTGCCTCAGTTACCATGCGCTGTCTCCATAGTCGTTACTCGTTGCACACTGCCCCAAGAACGCAAAACGCCTCCGCCGGCATGGCCGACGGAGGTGCCTCAATACGCCCACCAACGCGCTGCACACGGGTTGGTGGGGCTGGCGATGAGGCCTCGGCCGGCCCCCGGCGCGTTGCCGGGTGGATTGGTGCGCGGAGCACACCGGCTGTCTCAGGCGCTGGCGTGACGGCCGCAGTACCTGCGGTCTCGCCACGGTCGTTCGTTATCTTGGCGTTCGCTGCTGCTCCAAGCGGGCCCGTGTTGCTGTGCTACTCTGCGCTTGTCGCCGTCGCCATGGCCGCGCCGACATCCACTTGTACCCCCGGGCCCATCGTCGGGGCAAGCGTGATCGAGCGGACAAACTGACCTTTCGAACCCGACGGACGCGCGGCATTCACGTTGGCCATCAGGGCCGTCAGGTTGGTCAGGAGATCGTCTTCACTAAAGGATACCTTGCCGACGGGAACGTGCAACAGTCCGGTGCGGTCGGCGCGGAACTCGACCCGCCCGGCCTTGATCTCGCGGATGGCTGGCCCGAGATCGAACGTGACCGTGCCGGTGCGCGGACTCGGCATGAGGCCGCGCGGACCGAGGATGCGGCCCAAGCGCCCGACCTGCCCCATCATATCCGGCGTCGCGATCACGGCATCGAAGTCCAGCCAACCGTCCTGAATCTGCTTGGCGTACTCGGCTCCGCCGACATAATCGGCGCCGGCCTCCTCGGCCTCGGCCACCTTCTCGCCTTGGGCGAAGGCGAGGACACGCACCGAGCGGCCGGTGCCGGCGGGTAGCGTGACCGTGCTACGCACCTGCTGATCGGCTTGGCGCGGGTCAATACCCAGACGGATATGGGCTTCTACCGTCCCGTCGAACGTGCTGAACGATACTTGCTTGACCAGTCCGACCGCTTCTTCGAGCGGGTAGAGCTTACTGCTGTCAACCAGCTTGGCTACCTGCTCGTACTTTTTGCCTTTCTTCGGCATTACTCACTCCCTACTAGGGTCCTGTGATCGGCGCTATCGTTTGCTGGGCCGAGTTCTAACCCGCCACCTCGATGCCCATGCTGCGGGCCGTTCCGGCGACGATGCGCTTGGCGGCCTCAATGTCCGCCGTATTCAGGTCGGGCATCTTGATCTTGGCGACGGCTTCCAACTGTTCTTGGGTGATCGTAGCGACTGTCTCTCGGCCGGGCGTCTGTGATCCCTTCTCGATGGACAGCTCCCGGCGGATCAGCCCGGCCGTTGGTGGGGCCTTTGTCACAAAGCTGAAGGAGCGATCTTCGTAGATCGTGATCTCCGCCGGGACGATCATCCCGACCTGATCCGACGTGCGCTCGTTGTATTCCTTGAAGAAGGCCATCATGTTGATGCCGTACTGCCCGAGCGCGGACCCCACCGCCGGGGTTGGCCGTGCTTCGCCGGCTTCGATCTGGAGCTTGACGACGGCCTTCACTTTGCGTGCCATTGCGTTTCATCCCTCAACTGCGCTGCTTGACCTGCATCACCACGGGCGACTACGGTGGACTTGCTCGGCCGAGCATCCCGTACTGGCCAGCTAATCGGTCGTCTAGCTCTTTTCCACCTGGAGGAAGTCGAGCTCGACCGGGGTCTCCCGGCCGAACATCGAGACGAGCACCCGCAGCTTGCCCCGGTCCTGGCTCACCTGGCCCACAATGCCGAGGAACTCGGTGAACGGCCCGTCAATGATCTTGACCCGCTCGCCGGTCTCGAAGGTGATCCGCACCTGCGGCGTATCATCCTGCATCGGCTTGAGGATCGCGTCCACCTCTTCCTGTGGGAGCGGCGTGGGCGTGCTGCCGGCGCCGACAAAGCTCGTGACGCCGGGGGTGTGGCGCACGACGTGCCAGGAGTCGTTCGCCAGGATCATATGCACGAGGACGTAGCCGGGCAGGAGCTTGCGCTGCACGGTGCGGCGCTGGCCTTGGCGAATCTCGATCTGCTCCTCCGTCGGTACGACGACCTCGAATACCTTGTCTTCCATCGCCATCGAGGTGATGCGGTGCTCCAAGTTCGTCTTCACCTTGTTCTCGTAGCCCGAGTAGGTGTAGAGCACGTACCACTCCCGACCGTCATCGGGTGTCGTCTCGGTGGTGGTTTCTTCAGCCACTTCCGGGGTGACCATCGTCGTACCTCGTTGTCCTACACCGGGCCAATGATGAGCGCCGCAAAACGACTAAAGAGCCAATCCATGCCGCCCAGCAGGAAGCCCATCACCGCGGACACGGCCACCACCATAAGGGTGAGGTTGCGGGCCTGCAACGGCGTCGGCCACGTGACCCGCCGTAGCTCCGCCACTGCGTCACGCACTATGCCGAACCTCGGGCGTACTCGGGGTGAGGCCGCCAAGCCGCGCAGCGACGGTGATGGGCGGGAGCGGCGCGTGCCGCCGGTGCGGGCGCGCTTCGTCTTGGCCATGCGCCGGCGCGCGGCGCGTCCAGCCGTCGATTCCGCACGCTCCTGCTGCGCGGCGGCGCTGCGGCGTCTGACCGCCATCTATACTCCTAACCTCGAAGCCCTGCACTCGGCCCAACCGAATGACTGTCCTTAGCGCGTCTCGCGGTGCAACTGATGGCCACGGCAGCGCCGGCAGTATTTTTTCAAGGCCAGTCGGCCCGAGTCGTTGCGGCGGTTCTTGGTGGTAGTGTAGTTGCGCTCCCGGCACTGCTCGCACGCGAGCGTAGCAACTACGCGGTCTCCCTTTCTGGCCATGCGCTCTCCCTCCGAGCGGCTGCGGTCGTGGGGACCGGCCTACTCCAGCGTGGTGACGACGCCGGCGCCGACCGTGCGGCCCCCCTCGCGGATCGCAAACCGCACCCCCGGCTCGATCGCCACCGGCACCAGCAAGTCCACGCCCATCTCCACGTTGTCCCCCGGCATCACCATCTCCGTGCCGGCTGGCAGCTCGATCGCTCCCGTC
>JAJDZR010000044.1 GCA_022824545.1 Chloroflexota bacterium | reverse complement strand
CGGTTTACGGAGCTGGTGCAGTTGTACAATAATACCCCCCGCAAGTGTCTGGACTACCAGACCCCGGCGGAAATCTTCTGGCAGGAACTGTTGCACTTCAAATGTGAATCCACCTTCCCGCTTGCGCGGGAATGACGACTTCTGCAAAGGTCTCCTTGCACGGGCATGACGAGACGGGTAGGCCGGCGCTACACGGAGGCTGCGGCGGCGCGGCCGGCGATGCGGCCGAACGCCAGACCGAGGACCAAGCCGCCGGTGTAGCCGCGCGTGTAGATACCGCCCACGTCGGCGCCGGCCGCATAGAGGCCGGGGATGGGCTGTCCGCCGGTATCGAGCACCTGTGCCTGCTCGTTTACGCGGGCGCCGCCATAGGTGAAGGTGATGCCGGGTAGGCAGCGCAGCGCGTAGAACGGCGGCGTCTCGATGGGCAGCAAGCCGCCCGATTTGGGGATGGGCAGGGCGGCGCCGTCCCCGGCGCGGGCGGCGGCGTTGTATTGCTTCAGGGTGGCCAGCAGCCGGTCACGGGCCACGCCCCAGCGGGCTGCCATCTCGTGGGCCAGCGCGGCCAACGAGGGCGCCGCCAGAATCTCGCCGCCGGCGTCGCGGATGTGTTGGAGGCGGTCCGCCCGCGCGTCGCGACCGTCTCCTCGTGGCCCGGCGTAGGTGGCGCGAATGGTCTCGTCGTACAGCAGGAACACCAGCGCCTGCTCCTGCTGCGCCGCTGCGTGAACCGTCACTTCGTCGCCGAGGAACTCGTCGTCGAAGCGCTCACCGTGCAGATTGACGAAGACGGCGTACTCGCTGAAGTCGGGTTTCACGGCGGCGAAGTTGTGCAGGCCCACTTTGGCCGGGGGCGCGGGCACCATATGGCCATAGAAGCGGCTGAACGGTCCGGCGGTGGCGGCGCCGGCACGCAGCGCGGCCAGGAAGCCGTCCCCGGTGCTGTAGACATTGCCCCGCAGCACCATTTCGTCGGCCCAGCGTCCCAGATAGCGGGCGCGTAGCTCCGGGCTACCCTGAAAGCCGCCGGTGGCCAAGATGACGGCGCGGGCCTTCACGGTGGCAAAGCCCGCTTGGCCCAGCGCCCGGACGCCGCTGATGGCACCGCGGTCGTCGAGCAGCAGGTCGCGCAGGCCGGTCCCGGCGATGATCGTGCCGCCGATGGCGGTGAAGCGATCCGCGAGCGCGGTCATGGCGGTGGCGGCGTCGGGCTGGCAAGCATAGATGACGCGGCGGAAGCGGTAGGGGGTGTCCGCGGAACGCTCTTCCAGGTCCACGCCCTGCCGCCGGAGCCAGGGGATGCCCTCCTGAAAGCTCGTGATGAGCGCCCGGCCCAACGCCGGATCGCCGCCCGGCTGGACCGAGAGCCAGCTTTCCAGGTCGGTCGCGCACCAGATCGTGCCCCCGGAGGCGGCCGCAGAGCCGCCAATGCGCGGCGCTTTTTCGAGCAGCACGGTGCGGGCGCCGGCCTCCTGTGCGCTGCATGCAGCGGTCAGACCGCCCATCCCACCACCGGCCACGACGACATCGGCTTCAATAGCGGCCATTACCAATAGAGTGTACTCGCTCCGGGGTACGCGGCTGGTGCCGTCCGTCCCCCCGTCCGCCCCGCTATGGTCCCCCCGCTGCGGCGGGGGGGCGGAGAGCATCACGCCGCCTGGGACTCGCCACTGACGCGGGAGTACCCAGTCGTATATCCTTGCTCTGGGAGTAAAAGTATGGATGAGCAAGGGCCGCTCCGGCTTGCTGTCGTCGGTAGGGCCACTAGCGTGCGGCAGCTGGCGCGGCGGAGCGGCGAATTTGCGAGTTTTCGAGTGACCTCCGAGTGTGCCGCCGATGACGGCGATCTGTCGGCGATGGAAGATTGGCTGGACGGCGAACCAACCGCTGTGGCGGATGCCGTGTGCATTCTCAATGAGGAGGTCAACTCGGTCGCGTTGGCCGAGCAGAGTATTGCAGCCGGTCTCCACGTGTGGTGCGCCGGCCCGCTGACTGCGGAGGCCGACACGCTGGAGTCGGTCGCGGCGCAGGCGGCGGCGGCCAACGTGACGCTCGTCTCCGGCGGTGCCGCCAGCTACACCGGCGGCGCGCGCCTGGCCGCCGACGCGCTGGCCAGCGGCGCTTTGGGGCGGCTGGTCTGTCTCCGGTCCTTGCAACTCGGCAGCGACCCGCACGCCCGTTGGCCGTTGGCCGAGCAACTGGCGCTGGCCAATAGCCTCGCCGACGACATGGTTGCTACCGCCTACGCCCAGAGCGCCGGCAAGCGCCACCTGAGTGTGAGTGTGTCCTACGCCGGCGGCGCGACCGCGCTGCTGGCGCTCGGCGCGGCGCCGGGCACGCCGCCGGTGAGCGAGCTGATGGTGCTGGGCAACCGCGGCGCCTTCTACGACACGATGGCTGCCACGGCGCTGGTCATGCTCCCGGCGGGTGAGGGAGCCGCCGCCGCCTATCGGGAGGAGGACGCCGGGCCGGCGCTCGCGCGCTGGGCCGACCGGTGTGCCCAAGCCGCCGCGGGCAGCGCCGCGCCGCCGGTGACGGTGGAGCAGGCACGCGAGGTCTTGGAGCTATTGAATTATGTCGAGCAAGCGCTAGAGAGCGGCGAACCGATGATCGTGCGCGACGTGGAAGAGGATGAGGACGATGAGTAGCGATCACGTCTACGGCGTCGCGCTGTTGAGCAACGCCATGCATCAGAGCGGCTATGCGCCCGGCATGGCACGGCACCCGCGGCTGCGCGTGCTGGTGCTGGCCGACGATCCGGGGCAGGAGCCGCTGGTGGTCCAGCGCAACCGAGAGCTGGCCGACGAGCTAGGGGTGTCATATATCGAGGACGTGGACGCGGCGCTGCACTGGCCGGGCGTGGAGGTCCTCAGCGTATGTCCGCAGATCGAGCGCCGCGGTGATCTGACTCTACGGGCCGCGGCCTCCGGCAAGCACCTCTGGCTGGACAAGCCGCTGGCACCCACCGTCGCCGACTGCACGGCGATAGTGGACATGGTGCAGATGACCGGGCAGAAGACCTCGATTGTCAGTCATCTCGGCTACGACCATATCCAGCAGGCGCGGGGGTGGATTGCAGAGGGGAGAATCGGCGACATCCTCGCCATTCACGCCGACGTACACTTTGCCAAGGGGCAGCCGGACCGCACCGACAGCCCGCCAGCGCCGCCAGCGCCGCTCGGTCGCTGGACGTATCGGACGCCGGACGGGATCAGCGACCCGACCGAGTCGGGCCACAGCGTGATCGCCAAGCGGGAGCTATACGAGATCGGGTATTACGCCGTCGTGCATATCCGCTATCTGTCGGGCCTGCCGATAGAGGGGGTCTTTGCGCGGACGGGATCGCATTTCTCCGAGGCGCACGCGGAGCGGGGTGTCGAGGACTTCGCCACGATGGAGCTGACGCTGGGCGGAGGCGCCATCGCGACCATCACGACCGGGCGGATTGGGCGGGACAGCCATCCGACGAATGGGTCCAACCACCTTACGATTATCGGTACCGAGGGGACGCTGCTGCTCGATCTGCGGCGGCAGACGGCGGAGCTATGCAGCGGGGTGGCCGGGCAGCAAGGGCCCACCTTCATTAGCCGTGACGACGCCAGCGACGCGCTGGTCAACCATTTTGTGCGCGTGCTGGACGGCGATGAGCCGGCTTGGGCGGACGTGGAAGCGGGCCGCGCCCACGTCGCGACGCTCCTGGCTGGATATGAGTCGGTCGCCATGGGCGCGGTGGTGCGGCCGGAGTTCGGCTGAGACGACCGGCGGTGCTTGTGAGCACGATTGATCTCCAACCGGCGGATTATCTCCCCGCCGCGCCGCCCCGCAAGGACTACGGGATCGGGCTGATCGGCTGCGGCCGGATCGCCCGCTCGGCTCACCTGCCCGCCTATCGGCAATGCGGATACAACGTCGTTGCAGCGTGCGCTGCGGGTGCTCATTGATCGCGGGGTGTTCGGGCACGTCTATTGCGTGACGCACTTCCACCGCTCATTTCAGGACCACCCCGGCTCGTGGTTTGTCGAGCTGGAGCACTTCAACTTCATAGATCACGGCATCCACTACATTGACCTGTGCCGCTACTACACGCAACTGGAGCCGATCCGGGTGAAGGCAACCGCTACGATGCAGCCCGGCCAACTGGCAATCACTCCGATGTGCCATACCATTCTGCTAGAGTTCCCGCTGGAAGCGCAGGTGATGGCGGTAAGCTACTTCAACAACGTCATCCGCGCACCGCAATTGCACCGCTACGAGTGGTTCATTGACGGCACCGAGGCGAGTGCGATGGCCTCACGCGATACGGTGGTCGTTGGTCGCAAGGACGCCCCCCGCCAGCAGCAGGTCTTCGGCATCCAGGGGAACTGGTTCCCGGATGCGTTCGGCGGCTCGATGGGTGAGCTGATGCGGGCGCTCGACGCCGGGCGCGAGCCGGAGACCAGTGGACGGGACAACTTAAACTCGGTCCGGATCGCCTACGCGGCTGTCGAGAGCGCGGCGACGGGTGAAGCCGTTGCACTGGAACCGCTCTAATACTCTTGGTCTAGCACCATGCCTTAGCCGTTACGGCGATTGAGAGGAAACGGAGCGACCGTGTTCAAGCACACTATCCGGGTGATACTCGTCATCGCCTGCACCCTAGCACTCGCCGCGTGCGAACTTGGCGGCGAGAGCGGTGACACGGCCGTGCTGCGAGAGCGGCTGGCCGAAAGGGACACCCAGATTGCCGCGCTCCAGGCGCAAGTCGCCGCCCATGGCGGGCGGGCGCATAGTCGGCTGGAGCGGGTGAGGAGCAAAGGGAAACTGGTCTGCGCGGGCCGCGTTGACCTGCCCGGCCTCGGCTATCTCGATACCAATGGGCGCAACATCGGGATTGACCCGGACCTGTGCCGCGCGGTGGCTGCTGCCATCTTCGGCAATGGTGAGGCCATCGAGTTCATTCCCGTCTCGGCAGCCGAGCGCGGTCCCGCCATCCAGTCGGGAGAGGTGGACATCCTGCTCCGCACGGCAACGTGGACCACCACGCGCGACGCGCAGTGGGGGAACTTCACTACCGTGACGTTCTATGATGGCCAGGGGTTTATGACCCGCAAGGACAGAGGCATCACCAGCGCCATGCAGTTGAGTGGCGCGTCCGTGTGCGTGACCAGCGGCACGACGACCGAACTGAACCTGGCGGACTTTTTCCGGCAGAATAAGCTGGAGCTGGAGACGGTGGTGTTCGAGGATACGGCCTCCGTCTACAAGGCCTACGAGCAGGGCCGGTGCGATGCCACCACGAGCAACAAGTCGCAGCTGGCATCGGTGCGGAGCGGGTTCCACGATCCCGATGCACACATCATCCTGCCCGAGACGATCTCCAAGGAGCCGGGCACGCCGATCGTGCCGCACGGGGATGACCAGTGGCTGGACCTGGTCAAGACGGTGCTGTATGTGCTCATCAACGCCGAGGAATTCGGGGTGACGCAAGCCAACGTAGAGCAGCTGAAGCAGCACGAGAACATCCAGATTCGGCGGATGCTGGGCACGGAAGGCGAGTTCGGCCAGGCCGACTTGGGTCTCAGTCCGACGTTTGCCGTAGACGTGCTCAAGGCGGTGGGGAACTACGGCGAGATCTACGACCGCTATATGGGGCCGGAAGGAATATCCTTCGCGTTCCCGCGCGGGCCGAACAAGCTGTGGACGAACGGCGGGCTGCTGTATGCCCCGCCGCTGCGCTGAGGGAGCATCATTGTAGCCGATAAAGGGGGCAGCGATGATAGAAAAGATCGTGCGGACGGCTCTGTTGATCGGTATGGCGTTGGTGCTGGCGGCGTGCGAGCTTGGTGGTGAGAGCGGCGACACAGCCGCGCTGCGGGAGCAGCTGGCCAGCAAGGATAGCCAGATCGCGCAGTTGCAGGCGCAGGTCGCCGCCCAAGGCGGGCAGACGGCCGCCGCGCCGCAGGAACGCAGCCGGCTAGAGAAGGTCAGGGCGAGGGGGCGGCTCACCTGCGCCGCTCCGAACGATGTCCCCGGCTTGGGCTACTTGGACTCCGAGGGGCGTAACCTCGGGTTCGACGTGGACCTGTGCCGTGCGGTGGCCGCGGCCATCTTCGGCAACGGCGAGGCGGTGGAGATTATCTCCCTCGCCTGGTCCGAGCGCGGCTCCGCCCTGCAGGCCGGCGATCTGGACCTGATGTCCATGACCACGACATGGACCACGACGCGCGACTCGCAGTGGGGCAACTTCACCGTCATCACCTTCTACGACGGCCAGGGTTTCATGATCCCGAAAGACAAGGGCATTGATAGTGCGTTGAAGCTGGGCGGCACGACCGTCTGCGTGACCAGCGGGACGACGACCGAGCTGAACTTGGCGGATTTCCTCCGGCAGCATAATTTGCAGGCGGAGGCCGTCGTCTTCGAGGACTCCGCCACCGTTGACAGTGCCTATGTCCAGGGACGCTGCGACGCGATCACGAGCGACAAGTCGGCGCTGGCAGCCACCCGCAGCGGGCTGGAGAACCCGGAGGACCACATCATCCTGCCGGAGACGATCTCCAAGGAGCCGCTGACGCCGGTCGTGCCGCACGGTGACGACCAGTGGCTGGACTTGGTGAAGACGGTACTGTACGTCCTGATCAACGCCGAAGAGTTCGGGGTCACGATGGCCAACGTGGAGCAGATGAAGAACCATGAGAACATCCAGATTCGGCGGATGCTGGGCACGGAAGGCGAGTTCGGGCAGGCCGACTTGGGTCTCAGCCCGACGTTTGCCGTGGACGTGCTCAAGGCGGTGGGGAACTACGGCGAGATCTACGACCGGTACCTGGGTCCGGAAGGGATGTCCTTCACGCTGCCACGCCACGCCAACGAGTTGTGGACCAACGGCGGGCTGATCTACGCGCCACCACTCCGCTAGGCTCGGTTGGCTCGGTTGATACTGCCCGTTCAAGCCAAACGTGGCTGGCTGGTAGCAAGAGGCCGGCCTTCGCCGACACCGACCGTCCAGATGCGCGTTATGTATTCCGTATGGGGTACACGGAGGACGGGAAGTAGAAGAGGTGGGCTGGGATGAAAACCACCATTCGCGTAGGTACCGCAGCCGACACGGAGCGGGCAGCGCGCGTCTTGCTCACCGCCTACAACATGGCCGACATGGCCGAAGCGCGAGCGGCCTACCGGCGCGAAATCGAGATGGGCCACCGGTACCTGGTCGCCGAAGCGGCGGGCGAGATCGTCGGCGTTAGCTCCTGGTACCTGCACGGCGTTCCCCACCATGGGCTGGCCGAGTTGGACCGGATTGCCGTGCTGCCAAAATACCGGATGAATGGCGCCGGGAGCGAGCTATTTCACAGCCTGGTCGAGGACGCCCAGCACTTCTACGTCCAGTGCGGCGAGCGACTCCGCAAGCTCTTCCTGATGACGCACGACGACAACCATGCCGCGCACGCGCTCTACCGCAAGGTCGGCATGGAGAAGGAAGTCGTGCTCAAAGATCACTACTACGACGGGCGGGCAGAAGCGGTCTTCTCCATCTTCTTTCCCCGCTCCGGGTCGTAGGGGTGGATTGGACCTAACCCCCGGCCCCTTCCTTGGCCGGGAAGGGGAGTCCGCGCGGCGAACGGGCTGCCCCCCTACGGCCCCCCCCGCAGTGCGGGGGGACGGGTGCTGCGCCCCTACAGCATGGCTTGTACCTACTCCCGTATGCTGTCTCCCGCTACGGTAGGATAGGGGTTACGCTGCTCCTATCAATGGGAGGGAGGTTTCGAGATGCGCCCACTACGGATTGCCGTGATCGGCGCCGGCGCGGAGCCTGGCTCAAGGGCACGGCAGTACCTTGCTACCATCGCCCGGCTGCCGGAGCACTATATCCTCGCGGCGGTGTGTGACCGCAACGCGGAGGTCAGCCGACAGGCGGCGGCCACCTATGGCGCCGAAGCGCACTACAGCGACGTGCGGGAGTTGTTCGCGGCGGAGCGGCCCGACGTGGTGCTCAGTTTGGCGCCAAAGGACTCGCACGTTGTAATCGCAATGACGGCGGCGCGACTTGGCATCAACGTGCTGACGGAAATCCCGGTGGCACACACGCGGCGGTACGCGGCGGCTATCGCGCAGGCGTGCCGCGACAATGGCGTGCTGTGGGAGGTGGCCGAGCAAGTCTGGGTGTGGCCGCAGGAGCAACTCAAGCAGCGCCTGTTGGCAGCGGGGCACCTCGGCCAGGTGACGCACGCGCGGCTGTGGTACCAGACGGGGCAATATCACGGCTTCAGCGGTGTGCGCCCGTTAATTGGCTCCGAGGCGACGCGCGTGCTGGGCCACAGCAGGACCGTTCCGACTGCGCCGTACACGGCATATGGCGGCGAACAGGAAACGACGGTGCGGTGGGACGGCGCGTTCATCGAGTTCGCCAACGGCGTGACGTGCCTGTTCGAGAAGGCGCCGCGCCCCTTTCCGCTCCGCACCTATCCCCAGGGGTGGCAGATCGAAGGCACCGAGGGGGTACTGGAGCACACCGGCTGCGTCCTCTGGCAGGGAGCGGAAGAGCGGCCCTACGAGATCGAGGAGGTGTATGACGAGCG
>JAJDZR010000026.1 GCA_022824545.1 Chloroflexota bacterium | reverse complement strand
CGGTTTACGGAGCTGGTGCAGTTGTACAATAATACCCCCCGCAAGTGTCTGGACTACCAGACCCCGGCGGAAATCTTCTGGCAGGAACTGTTGCACTTCAAATGTGAATCCACCTTCCCGCTTGCGCGGGAATGACGACTTTGGCATAGGTCGCAATTGGGTTGGGGCGGATGGGGTCAGGAGTGGCCGTACTTTTGCAGGGCGTCGGGGTTCAGCTCAATGCCGAAGCCGGGGCGGTCCGGCAGGGTGTATACGCCGTCCACGACCGCCGGGCGGTGCAGGTACAACTCGTCCCAGAGGGGATCGCGCTGCTTGTTGGGGAACACTTCGAGCACGTGTCCATTGGGGACGGCCGCGACGAGATGACCGTGGATTTGGGGATCGTGGTGCGGCGCCATGAGCACGCCGTGGGCAGCGGCATAGGCGGCCACGCGCAGCCACTCGGTTGCGCCACCGGCGCGGGTAGAGTCGAACTGCATGATCCGCACGCCGCCGTGCAGGATGAGGTCGCGGCAAGCCCAGCGGTGCATCTCGCTCTCGCCGGAGGCCACCGGAATGTCCGTCGCGCGGGCGACCTCCCCCAACCCGAACACGCTGTCGTACCAGCGCAGCGGCTCTTCCAGCCAGCGCGGCGCATACGGCTCGAACGCGCGGGCGGCGCGGATGGCCTCGGGTACATCGTAGGCGCTGTTCGCGTCGAGCATGATGTCTACGGTTGGACCGACGGCCTCGCGCACGGCGCGCACCCGGTCAACGTCTACGTCCAGCGGCTGTCCACCCACCTTCATCTTGACGGCGGTGAAGCCCAGCGCGGTGTAGGAGGTCATTTCGGCGACGAGCGCAGCAATGGCCGGCTCACCCTCCGGTCCGTAGTACCCACCGCTGGCGTAGGAGGGCACGCGCGGATTTGAGCCACCCAATAACGTATAGACCGGGACGCCGAGGAGCTTGCCTTTGAGGTCCCACAGCGCCAGGTCTACGCCGGCGATGGCGGCCATGAGCTGCGGCCGGGCGCCGGCGCCGAAATGGGGCTGCCCGTGACTGCCCGATAGGGCCGCGCCGCGGCGCGAGTGGGCGTAGAGGAATAGCTCTTCCCAGATGGCGCTGTGCTCCAGCGGATCGCGGCCGCGGAGCACCGGGGCGAATACGCCGGTCAGAATGGCGCTGATTTGCTCCAGGGGGCGGCCGTGGACCTCGCCGATGCCGATAGCGCCCGTATCCGTCTCGATCTCCACGACGATTTCGGACGAGGTTTGATACGGCTCCAGGCTCATCCAGTACGGCCGGGCCAGCTTGGCCGAGATCAACTGCACGCGCAGGTCGGTGATCTTCATAGTCTCCTTCTTACTCGTCTCCTCGTTGTGTTCGGCTCGCCGGGCGGTGTAAGATGCTGATCCACAGTCCCCGGCTGCCCTCACCCCGGCCCTCTCCCGCGGGGAGAGGGGGGATTCACTATGATCTTACCCCCGGTACGGGCGGCGGTGTATGCTCATCAAAACGCCGGGGCCCGGCCTGAAGCCATGAGCATAGCCGGCGCCGGCACGGCTCTAGGTGTCCACACGGATTTGGAGGGAGCACAATGATGTCCGAGAGTGCAGCAACCGGCGGTCTGGCAACGCGGCGCTGCGTGCCGTGCAGAGGGGGTGTGCCACCGCTCACGCGCGATGACGCCGAACCATATCTGGCGGAGATCGGAAGCGCGTGGTCGTTGGCCGACGACGGCACGGCAATCACCCGCTCAGTGACCTTCGGCAGCTTTGCGCGGGCGATGCGCTTCATCAACGCGCTGGCGGACCTGGCGGAAGACGAGGGGCATCACCCCGATTTCTGCGTCTCGTACAAGCGCGTGAACCTGAGCGTGAGCACGCACGCTATCGGTGGTTTGTCCGAGAGCGATTTCATCCTGGCAGCGAAGACGAACCAACTGCTGAACGATCTTCGCAAACAGTAACATGCTTGGCCAGCACAATCCGATGGAGATAGACGGTGTGATGGCGTGTCACCGCTGCCGGATGGCCGGCTTACCGTGATACACTGAGCCTAGCGTTGCATCATGCGGCAGCAACCAGCTGCGGCTGTAAGTAGGCGTTGGAGCCGGGCATATGGAAGCTACATACACGAACGGTCGTGACTACCGCACGGCTATCACGGACCCCGCGGTGCGAAAGGTACTCGACGCGCTCGCCGATCCAAAGTGGGATTTTCGCATTCCGGGGCGCATTGCGGACGAGTTGGGGATCACTGAAGAGGAAGTCCGCGCCATCCTGGAACAGTATCCCGAGTACGTGCAAGCGTTCGACTTTCCCAACCGTACCGGAGAGCCGGTCTACACGTTGCGTCATCCCGGCTGGCGTCGGAGACTGCGGCAATACTGGGGAATTTTCTGCGTGTACGCTTCTATGGAAGTGCCCTAGCGCCCAGGATGGCATATGGCCGATTGGCAGCCTTTTGCGCTAGGGGTGCTTGGTGGCTCCATTGCTGACTTTCTCTCGGTCTATGCGTACCGCCGGGAGAAGGTACGCCCGCATTGGGTGACATCCTGGTTTTTCTGGCTGATGGGCCTCGGCATGTGGCTCATCGGTGGCACGCTGGCCTGGAGCTATCATCAGCAGCTCCCGGCTACCAACGTCATTCTGGCATTACACGTGGGCCTCTCCGCGCCGCTCATTCTCCGCAGATTCACTACTCAAGGTGTGCCGGGGCTTGGCTAAGAAGTGCCGTAGCGAGAGGCAGAAAAGAGCTGGCTAGAGGTAGGCTGGGTCGCGCCTCACCCTGACCTGTCAGAGCCGCACCACTAAATCCCAGCGGATTGTGCGGCTCTGGCAGGTCACCCCGTCCCTCTCCCAGGGGGTGAGGGGGTGGATTCCCGCTTTCGCGGGAATGACGGGGGAATGCGGCAGTGGCCGGCCAACCGGTGCGGCAGATGCCCTAGTGCTGTCGCTCAGGGGGATCGCGCGGCTCGACGGGTAGCTCCTGCGCTAGGCGCTCGCGGTAGTGGGCGATGTCGGCGTCCGAGAGGTCGGGCAGATCGGAGGCGGCCGCCGGCGGAGACGCGGACGGCACCGCTGGGATTGGCTGGGCCGGCGGAGAGCGCTGGCGTTGCCGCCAGAAGCCGACCGCGCCGGCCGCGCCGACGAGCAGGACGACAACCGGCACCCACCAAGCCAGCAGCGAGAAGCCGCGCCGCGGCGGCGCGTAGAGGATGGTGTCTCCGTACCGCTCGACGAAGAACCGGATGATCTCGCGGTCGGTGCGTCCGGCGGCTTGCTGCTCGCGGATGACCTCTCGCATTTGGGCTGCCAACTCGGCATTGGACTCGGCGACGGACTGGTGGTCGCAGACCACGCAGCGCAACTGACTGGCGACGCGACGCACGTCGGCTGCGCTACTTTGCGCGGCAGCCGGCGCCGGCCAGGCCAGGAAGAGGGCAACGAACGCTGCCGCGGCGACCACTGACCACCACCAGCGACGGCGGCGCTCGGAGGGCGGAAAGTGACCGCGGAGGAGCATCATTGCGCTGCTGGACCGTGCTGCGAACATGCGGAGCGTGCCTTGCCGGTGCAGCTAAGGTCTACCACACCGGGGGCTGGGGAAGCTACTCGGCACGCGGGCGGTACCAGCTACGTTCGGCTAGATGCGGTGTGCCGGACCACAGCGATGATATGGGTGCCGCCGTCCAGCGCCCCCGGCTCTTGACACACGGCGACTTCCCATTGCAGAAACGCCGACCACAGGTCGGTGTCGGCCATGATCTCCTGCAACGCCTCCTCATTGCGGATTGCCAGGAAGTTCGCGGCGGCAACGGCCGCGATGGTGCAGGGGTGCCGCCGGAGGAGGCGCTCGAGTTCGGCCCAGCGGTAGTAGTGGAACCGATGACCTTCAGCGAGCGGACCGGTCTGATCGCCCGTAGCAATGATCTCGCGCAGCACCTCCGCGCCATGGTCTCGCGCCAAGTCAAGGGCCTCCCGCAAGAAGCGCCGCAGCGTCCCGGCGAGAGACATCACGCTGAGTAGGATATAGCCGCCGGGCTTGGTGACGCGCAGCAGCTCACTCAGCGCGTCATCGGCACGCTCGAATACGTAGCTCAACGGTCCGCCATAGCAGACCACGGCATCGAACCGGCCCGGAGGAAACCGCGAGAGATCGGTGACGTCCGCAAGTACGCGGTCCGCAACGCTGGACTCGTGCCCAGCCTCACGAACTTTCACCCGGTTCAACTCAAGCTGTCGCGGTGAGATGTCGGCGACGGTGACGGTAGCACCGAGCTTCGCCAACTCAATGGTAAAGTGCCCTGGCCCAGCACCGACATCGAGAACGTGATCGCCGGCCTGGATGTACCGCTCCAAGTAGCGACGATGCATATAGAAGTTGACGCGATTGGCGGGGCTGAGATCGAATCGCTCCCACTCCCGCTCGCCATAGGCGTCGTAGAAAGCCCGGATCTGATCCGGATCGTATTGGGGGGCCATCATCATCTTCACCTAGCCACGCAAACAAGTCGGCGCAGGTGGCACTGCGGGCCGTGGCCTCACGATGACCGCACCACGACGCTCGCGGCTGCGCGGTCATAGAGGGTACGTCGCGAGCCGACAAAGAGCGAGACGAGGTACCAGCCGGCCCAGAGCAGGGAGAGGGCAAAGCCGAGCCAATGGACGGTCGTGGGCTGCGGTGATTCCAGGGGCCAGCCTTCTACACGCCACAGGACCGTATGCGCCAACTCCCAGGGTGCGAACTTCAGGGCTGCGCGCAGCAGAGTACGCCAGAGCGAGAGCCGACTGCCCGCGCCATGGGCCGCTACGCGGAGTTTCAGTGCCCGTTTGCCCAGGGTGCCCTGCCATGGCGAGGCCTCGCTGACGGCAAAGTACAGCATGACCGGCAGGGTCAGGGCGACAAAGGCGAAGAACTGTCCCAGGGCCGGGCTGCCTGACAGGGCGAAGTCCAGCCGCCGACCCGCGCCGGCGGCAACGCTGGCGCCGGTTAGGAGCGCGACGTAGGCGGCGATGACCAGGTAGTCAACGAGGTAGGCGGCGACGCGCCGCCAGGCGGTCACCGGCGTAGCTGTTGGTGTCATCATCAATTCCAGGAACGTCTGCGAGCGCCACTTGGACCTAACCCCCGGCCCCTTCCCTGAAGGGAAGGGGAGTC
>JAJDZR010000326.1 GCA_022824545.1 Chloroflexota bacterium | reverse complement strand
CGGTTTACGGAGCTGGTGCAGTTGTACAATAATACCCCCCGCAAGTGTCTGGACTACCAGACCCCGGCGGAAATCTTCTGGCAGGAACTGTTGCACTTCAAATGTGAATCCACCTTCCCGCTTTCGCGGGAATGACGGATGGGGCGGGTGTGGCCGATGGGGTGGGCGTGGCCGATGGGGGCTGTTTTCGTAGTAGTGACGCTGCTTGCCTAGCCTTGGTCGGCCGGCGCCCAGCGGTAGGAGTACAGGCTGGCGTTGCGGAGATTGAACTTCAGGTGGATGCGCCCGCCAGCCTGTGGCGGGATCACACTGCCACCGCGCCACTTCACGGCCACCGCTACCCCGTCGGGCGCGGACAGCCGGCAGTCCTCGGCGCTGTACCCGGCGACCGGCTGACCGTCGGGGCGCAGGACCTCGACGCTGGCGTCTCCCGTCTCGGCGTCGAGATTGACCGTCAGGCGGCGGGGCACGGTGGCATCGAGCGCCGCGGTGAGTAGGAAGCCCGGGTCCATCCGCCCTTCGATAGAGACGAAACCGTCGCGCCGGATGGAAGCCACGCCCATCGCCCGGCGATGTCCGCCTTTCGAACCGTGGTGGGTGCTGCCGCCCGCGTACCAGAAGCGCAAGCGGTCGCCGACGACCTCGGGCGCGTTGTTGGTCAGCACAACCCAATGGGAGTCCCAACTGCCCTCCCCGCCCCGCGCGAGGACGGGATCGCGGTGTCCCACGCGCTGCCAGTGGTAGCCATCGCGGCTCCAACCGAACTGCGTGTCCATGCGCTCGACGGCCCGGTAGTAGACCTCCAGAAAGCCGATGATACCGGGGCCATAGCGCAGCGGGAGCATGCTGTAGAACTCCGTGTTCGGCCGGTCGTGCTCATCGGTCCTCAGCAGGTGGCCCCGGTAGGACCATGTCTGGAAATCAGCGCTCTCCCAGAGCGATACCTCCCGCTGGCGGAGCACGCCGGCGGCGCTGGCCCGGCGGGTGGTCAGCATCCACAGTTGACGCACCGGGTCGTAGGCGATGGCATAGCGGTCGCCGGCGCGAACTACCGGCTCGGCACTGACAGTCCAGTGGATGCCGTCGGGTGAGGCCGCCCGGTAGATGCCGCGCTGCTGCGGACCGCCACCCTGGTAGAGCGTGGCGACAAACCGCTCGCCCGGCGCCGCATCCGGCATATCGAGGTAGGGGAATAGCAACCGCGCACTGGTACCGCGGGGGAGGTCCACGATGTTGGTGGGTGATCCGTCCGCGTGGCGTACCACGTCGAGGACGGGCTTCTCCCAGGTGACGCCATCGGGCGAGGTCGCGTAGCCGATTCCATAGCGGTAGGGCGATGGATCGTTGGTGGTCGCGGCCAGGTACCAGCATTTGTAGAGACCGTCGGCCGGGTCGTAGAGGACGCGCCGGGGCACGACCTGGCCCATTTCCCAGGGCTGGTCGGGCCGCAGCACCGGCTCCAGGGAATCGCGGCGGAGCTGGTTGATGAGCCGCGTCACGCCGACGAGGGAGTCGATCTCCTCGTCGTCGAGAAAGAGATGCAGGTGGGAATCGGCTAAGTCCGGTGACGTGGACATCAATGTCCTCCTTGCCACAGACGCAAACGAGGGGCCGCCGCCGGCGCCCCGGCAACAACCCCTCGATATAGGTACTGCCTACCGTCTAAATCTTGGACTGTAGCACGTCCGAGGTCGGGTGGAGCGTCCGTAGCTCGGCGATGAGCTTATTGAGGCGGTCGGCCTCCTGTGCCGCATTGACATACGACAGCTCGCCGGCCCACACCTTATTGATGACGGGCCGCCACGCGCGGGCCATGGGGTACCACCACTCGTGGGCCTGATGCACGTAGCGGTAGTCGAAGCCGTGCATCAAGATGTCCCGCCGGAACGTGTCGGAGGGAATGTTGCGATCCGAGTCGAACAGCGCCCTCCAGGTCGGCGGCGTGTTGCCGTGGGTGAGGATAAGGTCGCTGGTCTCCGGACCGGCCAGGTGCGCGGCCAACTCGGCGCTCTCGGCGACGACGCCCCGGGTGCCGGCCCACTTGGTGACCATGTGCGCCTGATCCTGCTGGGACACGGCCCGCTCGCCGTTCGCCGGCCACTTCGGCGCGTACATGAAATCGAACTCGAAGTTCGTGCCGACGGCCTTGCGGAACGCGGCGCTCGGATAGGTGATGAAGAACGCATAGTTACCCGCGGCGGTACTGAGCTTCTTCTCGCCCGCCACCTGGGGCGCGGGCGCGACCTGGTGCTTGTAGATGATGTCTTCCCAGAACTGACCGGCCTCAATCCCGGCGGGCGAATTGAAGAGGTAGTACTCGCCGTTGTGGGCACCGTTCTCACCGCCGATCTGGTACATCGTCATGACGTGAGCCCACCAACCGGGAGGGGGCATCCCGTAGATGTTGTTGTCCGGCTCCTGGACCTGCTTGGCCGCCTCGATCAGGTCGTCGAAGGTCCAGTTCTCGTTCGGCTCGATGCCGTGCCGGTCGAGAATGGACTTGTTGTACATCCAGTCACGAGTAATCACCTGGAAGGGCCAGCCGAAGATCTTCCCGTTCGGATACGGATAGACCTCGTGCTGCGGGATGCTCACGTAGTCATCCAGCGTGACCTGGAACTGCTTGAAGTATGGGGTCAGGTCGGCAAAGAGACCGCGCTTCGCCCAGTAGACGAAGACATAGGCCGCCCACAGGAACAGATCGCCCATGTCGTCGGCCGCGATCAGCACCGCCGTCCGCGCGAACACGGTGCCACTCTTGGCCTGCTCCCGGCCGGCGCTGAAGCGCACGTCTACCGTGACTTCAGGGCGCTTCTCCTGGTAGAGCGCCAAGCTGCGCTTGACTACCTCACCGCGCGGTCCGTCCGGCCCCCAGTCGGTATCGAAAAGAATCCGCTTCGGACCCGCCGTCGGAGCGACAACCTTCTCCACGACCTTCTCGACGACGACCGGCCGCTCGACGACGACCTCCTTCACGACCTCCTTCTCGACGACAACCGGCTTCTCCTTCTCCACCACGATGGTCTGACCGGCCGCCCCGGCCGCCCCCTTGGCCCCGGCTTGACCGGCCGCACCGCGCTCACCCTGCGGGCCAGCAGGCCCCGCCGGCCCTGCCGGGCCTTGAACGTAGCGAATCTCGACTTCGCCACAGGCAGCGGCGAGCACACCACCCAGCGTAACGGCGGCGCCACCGAGATACCGTCTGCGGATCACACCTGTCATAGCAACCTCCTCCGGTCTTGCCCCGCTCGGTTCACATCTCCTATGAGCGAGGATCGCAGCCATGATACGTCATTCCCCGGCGGGGAGGCAAGCGATTGGCTCGATTCCGCGAGGGAGTATAGTTGCACCGTACTGCTGCGTGGGGAACGTGCCGCGCGAGCCGCGCGAGAAAGGGCAGTGGGATATGGCGAACTTGGATGGGCAGACCTACGAGCGGCTGGAGGCAAAGCGAAAGCGACTCGAGGACGAGGGCAAGTTTGGTGATTTTTCGTCTGGCATCGGGCTTCGTCCTCGGCGATGTACTAGCTGGCTGGAACGCGCCGAGAAGGAGATGTGGAAAGACTGCCCTGACTACGATGCCGCGTTCATTTTCTACTGGATCGCTTTCAACGCTGCCTACGCCCAGGGCGGGGCAGAGGTTTTCGTGGCGAGAGGAGGAAGAGGGGAAAGAGAGGAAAGGGACACTTATCTCATCAAGATCATCAAGCTAGATGTCGACGAGAAGATCCATGAAGTGATTCGGATGAGGTTCTGGAAATTTGTCGTTGAGTTCTTGGAGAACAAATACGTCTACCAACCCTTCTGGAATCATCACAATGGTCAGTCGGGGTACGAAGACTGGGAATCCCAGCTTCAAGACGACTGGGACAGAGTAGATAAAGCACTCGAGCAATGGTGTCCCAAGGTCGTTCTGCCAATACTATTCGACCGCTTATACGTGCTACGCAATCAACTCGTTCACGGCGGCGCGACCTGGCAAGGCTCGGTCAACCGCCTTCAGGTCGAGGAGGGTGCGATGATGATGGCACTCCTGGTGCCGCTGTTCATCAGGCTGATGATGGACAATCCGGATACCGACTGGGGGACTGCCTACTTTCCCTATGTTGAGGACTCCGACGAGCAGTAACAGCGGTCGGTCGCACCGGGAGAGTGAGCGTTGCCGCCGGGGGCGTGCAGTATAGTTGTGCCATGCTGCTGCGGGGAGAGCGGGTGGTGCTGCGGGAGGCCCGGACGAGTGATCGGGCCGAGTTGGAGCGACTGCGGTCGGACCCGGAGATTGACCGGTACATGGGGACGGACACCCCGCCAGAAGGGTCCGTCTTGAAGCGCGTGTTCGTGGGGTCTTCGAGCGGCGCGTTGGCCGATTTCGTGCTCCAGGGTCCTGCCGGCCGGACCATAGGGCTGTTGTCATTCTGGGAACGATCCGTGCCCCACCAGGCCGCCGAGCTGTCTATCTGGGTGGCCCGCGACTATCGGGGTCGCGGCTACGGCAGGGATGCGGTCCTCCTAGGGGTGCGGCACGTCTTCAAGCGCTTCCGCCTGCACAAGATATACCTGCGGGTGCTGTGGTACAACACGGCGGCAATTCGCTGCTACGAACGCTGCGGTTTTCGCAAAGAGGGTCGGCTGCGCGAGGAGATGCGCGTCGAGGGCGTGTGGCACGATCTGATTTATATGGGTGTGCTGCG
The DNA here is from genome assembly GCA_022824545.1 of Chloroflexota bacterium. Lineage (GTDB taxonomy): Bacteria > Chloroflexota > UBA11872 > UBA12225 > JAJDUF01 > JAJDUF01. Next base: position 10,781 of record JAJDZR010000326.1, on the reverse strand, counting down.
CTCGGAGTTCCGCGTGCCGGCAGCCGGCGGGGCGGGGAGGTCGTAGGCGGGTGGTCCCTGGGCTGGCCCCCACCCTATCCCTCCCCCGTTGCGACGGGGGAGGGAATACGCCGTCCCCCCGCCGCAGCGGGGGGACCATAGGGGGGCCGGAATGACACGATAGTAGGCGAGGGCGATGCGCGTCCTGATGGTCTCGAAAGCGTGTATTCACGGCGCCTACCAGCGCAAGCTGGAGGAGTTGGCGCGCTGCGGCGCCGAGTTGACCGTCGTGGTGCCGCCCTCGTGGCGGGATCATGGCGGGCAGGTGTTCCAACTCGACCGGCGGCACACGCAGGGCTATCGGCTGGTGGTCGAGCCGCTGGCGCTCAACGGTCACTTTCACACCCACTTCTACCCGCGGCTCGGTCGGCACTTTCGCGGCCAGCGGTGGGACGTGGTCCACGCGGACGAAGAGCCGTATAACCTGGCGACGCTGCAGATCGTCGCGCTGGCGCAGCGGGCCGGCGCGCGCGCCCTGTTCTTTACCTGGCAGAATCTGTACCGCCGTTACCCGCTGCCGGTACGGCTGATGGAGCGCTATTGCTACGGCCGGGTGGCCGGCGCGATTGCCGGCAATGCCGAGGCGCGGGACGTGCTGCGCCGCAAGGGCTACGGGGGGCCGGCGTGGGTCATTCCGCAGTTCGGCGTTGATCCAGAGTTGTTCGCTCCCCACGCGGCGCCGCCGGCCACTCCTGATGGTCTCTTTCGGGTCGGCTACGTCGGCCGTCTGGAGCATAAGAAGGGCGTGCAGGTGCTGGTGGGGGCGTGTGGACAGCTCGGTACGGGAGTGCGGCTCGATCTACTGGGCTGGGGGCCGGAGGAACGTCGGCTGCGGGCAATGGCCGCAGCGGGCGGCCTGGAAGAACGGCTGCAGATCCATTCGGCTCGCGCCTCGACGGAGGTGCCGGGGTTCCTGCGGCAACTCGACGTGCTGGTGCTGCCGTCGCTGACCACGCCGCAATGGAAAGAGCAGTTCGGGCGCGTCCTAGTGGAAGCGATGGCCTGCGAGACGGCGGTGATCGGCTCCGACTCCGGCGAAATCCGGCGCGTGATCGGTGACGCCGGTCTGCTCTGCCCGGAAGGCGACAGCGCGGCGCTCGCCGAGCAGTTGACCCGGCTGCGCGACGACCCGGCGCTGCGGCGGGAGCTAGGGGTGCGCGGGCGTCAGCGCGTCCTGGCACACTACACGCAGCAGCGCATCGCCGAGCGGACGTGGGAGGTCTACGGGGCGATCAGCGGGGGATGATGACGGTGGTCGTCCTCGCGGTGGTTGGCATTTTTCCGGTCGCTCGCCCCCCTATGGTCCCCCCGCTCCGCAGGGGGACGTGGATTCCGGCAAAAGCCGGAATGACGGGAGCGGCTATGGTGGAAGAACGGTGGGTGTGGCACAGTGGGATGGAGGGAGGCCGGGAATGAAATTGCTGTTGGCGGAGATGACGCGCCTGGAAGCGCGAGAGGCATTCGATCAAGGGGCGACGGTCGTGATTCCGACCGGCTCGACGGAGCAGCACGGCCCGCACTTGCCGTTGATCGTGGATACCTGCACGGCCGAGCATATCGCCCGCAGCGCGGCGGCGCGCGCCGCCGGCGACGTGCCGATTGTCGTGGCCCCGACGGTCACGTATGGCAGCTCGCATCACCACCTGCCCTGGGCCGGCTCGATGTCGCTCAGTGTGCGGACGTACATGGCGGTGATCGAGGACCTGATCCGGTGCGTGGCCCATCATGGGGGCAAGCGGGTGGCGCTGGTGAACGGACACGGCGGCAACGTAGCACCGCACGATGTGGTGACATCCGCCCTGACCTTGGAGCTCGATATCGCGGTGGCGGCCGTCTCCTACTGGACACTGGCAGAGAAAGAGCTGGCCGCGGAGGGGCTGGACGGACTCGGCGGCATCCCCGGCCACGCCGGTGGTTTCGAGACCTCCTTGATGCTGGCGCTGCGGCCGGACATCATCAACCTCGATCAACGGGGGATTGGGGTGCCGGCAGCGCCACCGGAGGACAATTGGGTCAACCCGCGGCTCGGTGGGCTGGTGCGGCAGCTGGGCGCTTTTGAGCAGGCCGGCGGGGTGAGCGACGATGCCGCCGGCGCTTCCGGTGAGCGGGGAGAGCGCTTGCTCGATGTCGCCATTGAGGTGGTGCGGCGCTTTTTGGTGGACTTCGCACGGGGCTAGGCCGTGCTGACGGGGATGGCCCCCCTATGGTCCCCCCGCTGTGCAGGGGGACGTGGATTCGCGCTGGCGCGGGAATGGCGGATTGGCAATGACGGACGAGACTGCGGGAGTAGGCAGGTAGAGAAAGGGAGTAGCGATGGATCGTGACCAGGCGATGGCGATTGTGGACGAGATGCTGACCGACCCCAACCTGAAGAAGCATTGTCTCGCCGTGGAGGCGATCATGCGGGCGTTGGCGCGGCACTTCGAGGCCGACGAGGATGAGTGGGGGCTGGTGGGCCTGCTCCATGATGCCGACTACGAGGTGACGGAAAAGGACCCGGACCGTCACATGCACGTCATCGTCGAGCGAGTGCGGGCGGAGGGGGTATCGGAGCAGATTGTGCAGGGCATCCTGGCGCACGGCGGTCTCGCGCCGCTCGACAATGAGCTCAATGCGTCCATCTTCGCGTGCGATCACCTCTCCGGGCTGATTACCGCCTACGCATTACTCCACCCGCAGGGGCTGGCCGGCGTCAAGACCAAAGGGGTGCTCAAACGATTCCGGCAAACAGCCTTTGCTCGTGGCGTGGACCGCGACGACATCCTCACCTGCGAGCCGAATCTGGGCTTGCCGCTGGCAGAGTTCGTGACGATTGGGGTCGAGGCAATGAAAGGTATCCGCGACGACCTCGGGCTGTGATCGGACCAGTGGATGCACTAGGCCTATGTAGGCCTATGCAGTATGGAACTAGCGAGGGGAAAGATGGCGACGAGCAGGGAAGCTGAGACACAGGATCGCGCCGGGCGCCACTCGCGAACTCACGACATCGCTTTCCGGAAGGAAATTAAGCGGAAGATCGCTGCGCTGATCGAGGATATCGAACGCGCTTCCCGGAGGCTCGATGAGGCGCAGCGCCGGATTGCGCGTCAGCGGATCGCGCGATATTAGGGCTGGAGCTGGAGGAGCCAGAGGCTGTAGTCGGCGGCGGAGGTGAAGACGATACGCTTACCGTCGGTGGACAGCTCCCAACTATTGTTGGTGATGGCAAAGGGAGTCTCGGCGGGGTCGGTCAGGGGCACCGGGAGTTCGCCGTCTACGTAGACGCGCCAGAGTTGGTCGCCATCGGCACCCTTGGGGCGCGGTGGCAGGACGATCAGGCTGGCCGAATCCGGCGCCCAGCGATAGTCACCCCAGATGATGAGCCGGCGGGCTTCATCGCCATGCACGCGCTGGACCCAGAGGCCATCGCGCTGCAGATCGCCGGTGAAGGCAGCGATGTAGGCGACCCATTCGCCATCCGGCGAGAGGCGGCCGGACAGTAGCCGGGGGGCCGTGGCGAGGAGCGCCACATCGCCCGTTTCCAGGTCGAGGAGGCCCAGCGACGTTTCCAGCTTGCCGACGGTGCGCCACGTCACCAAGAGGGCAGAGGCGTCGGGCAGCCAGCCGTGAATGCGCGCACCGGTCAAGGTGGCGAGCGGTCGCGCCTCGGTGCCACGAACGTCCGCAATCCAGATTGCAATGGGGCCGAGCATACGGGCAACACCTTGTGGCGAGCGGCCGACGGCGCCTCGTGCGAGCGGACGATCGGCGGGCCGCAACGTGAACGCGATACGCTCGCCACGCGGGCCAAAGACGACTCGGCTCGGTAGGTTGGGGACGACCCACTCCTCATCGGTAGCCAACTGCCGAAAGCGCATCTGCCGGGTGTCCGGCTCCGGCACGGCAACCATTGACCGGTCGGGCGAGAAATAGCCATAGAGCGGCAGCAGTAGCAGTTCCTCGCCGGTTTCCACATTGGCTGACCAGGTACCGGCAGCATCGGGATTGCGCCGGTCGTAATAGAGCACGTGGATGCTATCGTCCGCCCAGAGAAACGAGGCGCAGCAGCCATCGGGGGTGAGCTTCGACACCGTTGGCCGGAACGGTGGGAGCGCGGTCGGGATTGGGACCGCGCTCCCGCTTCGCGCCGGTTCCACTGTCGGCGTGCCGACGAGCGGACCTGTGCTCACGGTCGTCGCGCTACCACGGTCCGGCGTGGACGTGGCTGCGGCGAGCGCAGCGCCGGCCGGGGGCGCACTCCGTGCAGAGGCAACGGCCAGGTTCTCCGGGGCACGGCGCCCAGGCGCGGCCGGCACCACAACCACCGGCTTGGCGGAGGTGCCGGCCGGGGTAACGGCGAGCACAGCCAGGGTGACTGCGCCCGGCGCTGCCAACACGGCGACCGTCAGGGACAGCCAAGCGTACCGCCGGTCGAGCGCGCGGACGGCAACCGTGAGTGCTGGCAGCTTCCGTATACTCTGACGCCAGGAGCGCCGCAGTCGCGGCGGGAGCCGGCGGAGCTGCCGGCCGGTGTGGCTCAGGAGCGAAGCGAATGGCACGATCCCGGCGCGATCAAGAGACACTGGCCACATCGAATTTGCTCGGTCTGGTTGACATGGGTGCGGGGCAGTGGGTATGTCGGGAAAGCATCGTCGCCGTCCTCAACCTGGCAACGGTTCCCGAGGCGCTGTGGCGCGGCTGGGCCGCCGCTCCTGAGGCTATCCAGAACACCGCCGAGCCGCGCTCTGCTATCGTGACGGCGAACGGCATCCTGCTCACAACGCTCCACGTGCAGACGTTGTACCGGCGCATCGCCGCCGCAGATCGTCCGATCCAGGGGTGGCTCCAGGATCATGCGCCGAGTCTTGACAGTTTAACCGGACCTGATGCCTAGGGCACGTGGGAGAGGGGGGTTAGACCTAACCCCCGGCCCCTTCCCTGGCAGGGAAGGGGAGTCCACGCGGCGGCCGGCCGCTGCTGGCTCAGGAGGTGTCGGCGGTAGGCTTGGGTTGCGCCTCGGCTTTTGCCGGGTCGGGCGCCGGTAGCTCGCCGCGCAGCCGCGCCTTCATATCCGCCAGCTGCAAGTCGAGATCGGTGTCCGCTTCCAACGAATCAAGCCGCTTGTCGAGGCTCAACTCCGACACTTCGGCGTAGGCCGCCGTGCGGGCCTCCTCTCCGCGGATACGCGCCTCCATCCGGGCCAGCTCGGAACTGGGGTCCATCAGGTTGAGGCGCGCAGACGACCGGGCGACCTGCTGCTGGGCCAGCACGGTGCGGTGACGAGCGATCAACGCATCGCGGTTGCGGATCGCCTCATCGTACTTGGCCTCCAGCTGGGTGAGGTCGCGCTTCAGCTTGGCGCTGATCTCTTGCTGCGCCGCCAACTGCCGCCCGAGCATCTCCGCGTTCCGCTCGAAGTCAATTTTGCGCCGGAGCGCTTCACGGGCCAAGTCGTCGGAGCCGCGGGTCAAGGCCAGCTCCGTCTTGCGCTCCCACTCCTGGGCCAGCCGATGATTCTTGAGGTAATCGACCTCGATCAACTTCTCCTGGGCGATCACCTCGGCCGTTTGTCCGCGCGCTTGGGCGATAGCCTCCGCCATGTCGCGGATCACCTGTTCCAGCGTCCGCCGAGGGTCCTCGGAGGCATCGAGGAGCGCATTAACATTGGTCCGCAAGACAGTCGAGATTCGGTCCAGTATGCCCATGTTGCTGTACCCCTTCCTTATTGACCCTACCACCGGCCGGATGTAGCATCCGGCATGTCCCTATCGGATGACTCTAGCATTCCTGGCCGCCTCAGACGAGTACACCTACGCTTGTCATACGTCCCCCTTACTTAAAAAGACAGCCGCGCTGGCGTGTCGGTTTCAGTCCCGTTCCTCGGCCTTGCCTGTGGTCTCCCTCATACGGGTGGGGTTTTTGTGCAGGGGCGGTTTGGGCCTACCCCCCGGCCCTCTCCCAGGGGTGCATAGACCGGGGACGTGGTGGACAGGTTGTTGCTGCACCAGTATCACGCATCGGGCTGAGTCAAGTCCAATTCAGCGATGGTTTCGTGGCAGAACTGCACCGTGACCCGGTGCGGCTCCAATGTCGGCTGCACCGCCACGGGATAGCCGCGAAAGGCGTGTCCGACATGGTAGGTCCGGCCGTGCAGGGCAATCTCGCCCTTGGCTTGCACCCGCCGCACCACGGTCCCGGGGGTATACTCGATCGGCGGCAGCGCCGCGGGGAAGGGGCGCGGACTCGGATGGTAGCGACTGACCGTGGCGCCAGTCGCCGAGCGCTTCGTGGGGCCGCTCGCAGTGGTAGACCGTGCGCCAGGCGGTAAGGTGGCGTTGATAGGTGGCGAGATCGAGAAACGTGCGGTCCCGCAGGACTTCCGTCTTGCCTTGCGTTTGGGGATGGTAGGGGCGTCCATGGATGATCCGTACCCCCAAGCGCAGCAGATAGAACCGCGAGTGATCGTCCAGGAGGGTCAGCGGATGGCAGCGCCCGCCTTGCAACAGAGGGAAATGGCCCTTGAAGTCCAGCTGCCACAACTCGTTAGGCGCTGGACGCTCAAAGCGGTGCCAGCTCTGGCGCGGGGCTTGCTCCGGTGGGAGCGGTTCTGCAAGCCAGCGGTAGCCGGTGGTCGGACTGATCCGGAAGGAGCGACAGAGCGCGCGGCGGTTGGCCCTCGCCTGCTGGGCCAGGGCGACAAACTCGCGGTGCTGCGACATGATAGGTGCCTCCTGCCAGGGCAGCTGACACCTCCTCACCCAAGCCTACCGGCGGCGGCCCACTGGCCACCATCTGCCGTACTCCCCCTCTCTATCGCTCCGCGATGGAGAGGGGGCTGGAGGGTGAGGTCTGCCCCGGCAGAGAGTTAGGTCAAACGCCGCCCGTGCCCCGTTGCCGCTGAAGCTCCCACCCGGTCGAGCCGGCGCATGGCCGCCGCCAGCAGAATCGTGAGCGCCACGGCGCTCACCGGGAACACCACGATCATTTGCAGCGCCGTGAGTAAGCCCCAATGCTCGGCGATCAGGCCGATCAGCGGAACGACCAGCCCGCCGACGCCGAACGCAAACCCCACCATCATGCCGCTCGCCAAGCTCACGTTCTCCGGCCACAGGTCCTGCGCCATCACGACGGTCACCGCGAACGACGACACCAGGAAGAATCCGGCGAGCGACAGCGCCGTTGCGGCCACGATGCCCTGACTGTTGAGGAAGATCAGCAGCGCCGGGATCATCAATGCGAGCGTTGTCGCCAGCACCCGCAGGTGACCCACCCGGTCGGAGAGCGGCCCGCCCAGCAACGTGCCGATGGCGCCGCTGACGAGCAGCAGCGAGAGCATCCGGCTCGCCGTCGTTTCGGACTCGCCCACCACGTCAATGTAGTACAACGGGATGAAGGTGTTCAGACTGACGGTGGCGGCCGAGCGCAAGATCACCACCAGCGTCAGCAGGCTCATCGGTGCGAGCCGCGCCCGCAGCGGCGCCGCCAACCCCCCACCGAAGCGGCGCAAAGAGACGGGCTGTTGTCGGGGCACGCGCCACCAGATGAGACCGGCGACGACGAGACCGGGTACGGCGATGCCGAGCGTGCCCGGCTCATCAAACCTCAGCACCAGCGCCGTCGCCAACAACGGGCCGATGGCGCCGCCGAGCAGTCCTCCGACGCTGAACACCGACGTCGCCGTGCCGCGCCGGGCGCCACTGTGCTGGCTGGCCAGCCGATAGCCCAGCGGGTGGAAGGCAGCGACGCCCACGCCGGCCAGGGCGATCAATAGGAGCAGCCCCCCGTAGCCGGTTGCAAACCCGGTCAGCCCCACCATCACGCCCGCTGCGATGCAGCCTGACGGCAGCAGCAGTCGTCAGGGGATGCGATCCGTAATCAAGCCCACGAGCGGCTGCGTGACCGACGCGGTGAATTGGAAGACGCCGTTCAGAAAACCGAGACTACCGTAGCTGAGGCCGAAGCTCCGCTGGAAGAACGGCAGCAGCGCCGGGATGGCCCCGGCGCTCAGGTCCGTCGCAAGATGGCCGAGGCTGAGGAGGACCAGGATAGAGGGGTTCAAGAGCTACAACCCTGCCCCACGCAGTAGCGGCTCAAGTCATCACCAGCGGCAAAGGCTACCACCACACACGGTGTGGTTGACCAAAGGCGTGCATAGACGGCAGGGGCCAACGCCTCGGGCGGCATTGGGACACGCTATACGCCCGGCAAAACGCTAATGAGTCTCACACGCTGATCGCGGTGTGCAGCCGGACCGCTACTCGCTGTCGCTCTCCGCGTCCTCCGGCTTGATGGGATTCCCTTCCAAATCATACTTCGGATCTGGAATGGTCAGCTGGGTGCCGGGGTAAATATCCCCTTCCGCATCCTCCAGGATACGGGAATTGCGCCGGTAGAGCCGCTCCCACTGCGTCTCACTGCCGTAGAACTTCCGCGCGATGCTCCGGAGAGTCTCGCCGGAGCCGGTACTGTAGGTGATGGGTGGTGTTTCGGGTACCTCCTCCTCTTTGCTCCCCCCAAACAGCCAGTCTAAGATGCCCATACTCCCCCTCCTGCGCTATGGAAAATCCCTGCGTTCCGTCGGATCGAGCGCCGGCCTGTCCTGCGGCCGGATGCGTGCCGGCGCACATGCGGCCCACTGCGCCGCGATTATAGCAATGAGTTGTGCATGGTACAATCGCCCGCAGCTTGACCGGCCGGTTATCGGTCCCAAGCTGTTATAAACTCAAAGATTGACATGCCTCGCCGGGGCACGGCGCAGCGGCCAATGAGCGCCGCCGGCCTCGTTCCATTGCGCCGCCCTCAGCGCCAGCCACGGCTCGCTGCCATTGATCGCTCGTTCTGCGCCGCACGAGCCGAAATGGATTGTGCGGCGCGCCTACGGTACCTCGACCAACTTGAGCGGTGCCGAAATGCGTTTGTCCGAATGGAGAGCAGATGCGCGTCTTCTTCGCCATGACCGGCCAGCTCTGGTACGGCGGCGTGGTCCAGCAGTCCATTCTGCTGATCCGCCACCTGCGCCGACTCGGTTGCCAGGTGCTCCCCTTTGCGGCCGTAGCGCCACCCCACAATGACGAAATCCCCCCCGAGCTTTTGGACTACGAGTTGGGTTTCAACGTCGGCGACTACGCCCTGCGGCAGAAGCCGCTGCCGCTCCGCTGGCTGGCCGGTTGGTTCGCGCGGCGGCGCGTCGCGCACGGCGATCCGTTCGCCGCCCGCAATGGACACGCCGTGACCAGCCTCGATATGGGGCAGGTCGCGCATGAGCTGATCTATCGTCCCTCCGCAGCCGATATCGAGCGTGCCAACCGCCTCCGGCGCGCCTTTGCCCCCGACGTGGACTACGCCTGCGAGCTTTCGATGGCCCGCTATTTCGGTTTGCTGGACGATCTTGACGTACCGTTGGTCGTGGCCGCCCAGGGTTTCGAGGTGATGAAGCGGCGGGGTGTGGATATTACCCCCGAAATCCACAGGAATGCCCCGCGCATAGACCTGGTCATCTCGGGCTCCGCCGCGAACGTGCGCGAGAACATCGCCGCCGATGTGCCGTTCCTCGCCGCCAAGACCCGCGTAGTCCCGTATGGCATCTCCACCGACTACCTCGCCGAGCTATCCGCCGCCGAGTCCCAAGAGCGGACGCAACGGTTCGTTGCCCCTACGAGCGACCGGGATTTCGTGGTCAGCGTTCTCAGCCGGGTGGACATCGAAAAAGGCACCGACCTTGCCCTCCACGCCATCCGCATTCTCCGCAGCGCCGGCGTCCCGGCGCGGCTGCGCCTCATTGGCGATTCCCTGGATGGCGCTGCCTTCCGCTCCGTGATCGAGGCCAAGATTCGGCTCCTCGATCTCACGGGCTACGTGGACTTGATCGGCCTAGTACGCAACAAGCGGGACAAGATCGCCCTCCTCCACACCAGCGATGCGTTTGCGGGCTGCTTCATTCGCTCCGAGCCGTTCGGCTTGGTCGTGCTCGAGGCCATGGCGACCGGGCTGCCCGTCGTCGTTCCCGACACGGGCGCCGCGCCCGAAATCCTCCACCGCACGGCTCGCCCCGCCGGCCGCCTCTACCGCACCAACGATACCGGGCAGCTTGCCGATCAGCTGCGCTGGCTCCACGAGCACCCGGCCGAGGCGCGGCGCATGGGCCAGGCCGGCCGCGAAGCCGTCGCGCGCTACTTCCACGCCGAGCGCATGGCCCACGACGTGCGCGCCGTCTTCGAGGAGGCGATTGCCGCCCGTCGCCAGCAGCGCCAACGAGCGCCCCATCCACTCACCTCCGACGTTGCCGTCTAGCGTCATAGGGATGTCATCCCGGGTGTGGAGACCTTTGCATAACCTCGTTTCGCAGGTATGCCCCAGCGGGTAGTGATGGCCAGGGGCCAGCGAATGGCGCTCCCTTCCTCGCGCGCCAGCCGGCTTCACGTGGCGTTCAGTCCCAGTCGGTCTGCCTTTCGCAGGTTGTAGGCCAGCAGCTTGAACCACCGCTCCACCCCGTTGCGCGCCAGCCCCCGGTACCGCACCCGCCGGTACCGGTAGGTCCGCTTCAGCGTCCCAAAGACCTTCTCCACCTGTGCCCGGATGGGCCCGATCAACGCGCTGTGGCGCTGCTGCCAGGGCGGTAGTTGGCGCTGGTGCTGGGGCGCGCGGTGCATGATCCGATCCTTGACCCCCGCTGTCTTCAGTCCCTGTCGGCGCGTCTTGGCCTCGTATTCCCGGTCTGACCCATACCCACTTACGAGCGGGAAGGAAGAAGCCTCCGAGGTAAG
>JAJDZR010000202.1 GCA_022824545.1 Chloroflexota bacterium | reverse complement strand
GTCCCCCCGCTGCGGCGGGGGGACGGGGTAGCCTACGGTCGTGGGTCTCGCGCTGCGGCGGGGGACGGGGCTGCCTGCGGCGGGGGGTCTCCCGCTACGGCAGGGATGCTTGCAAGAAGGTAACGGCCGCAGCTTCCAGGTCCTCGCCGGGGTGCCTGGGCGGGCCGAGGTGCTCCGGCCCGATGGTGCCCTGATAGCCGGCGGCAGCGAGCCGGCGCAGAATGTCCGGGAAATCGAGGTCTCCGGTACCGAGGAAGACCTCCTCGGCCGCCGGCCAGCGGCCCCGCACGTCGCGCATTTGCGAGTAGTACACCTTGCCGCGGAACGTGTCCACGAGGGCCGGAACGTCACCGCCCATGATGTGCATTCCGGTGCAGAAGCAGACGCCGTTGTGCGTACTCGGTACCGCCGTGAGCAGGCGAACAATGTGCTCGTGCGAGTTCAGGAGATACGGTCCACGCCACGGGTGCGGATGATAGGCGCGGTAATCGGCCATGGTCACCCCATCGCGCAGTGCAGCGCCGCGCAACGTGTCGGGGAGGCAGCGCCAGATCGCGTGGTTGGCCAGGCGCACGTCGCAGGCCTCGGCTTGGCGGACCAGCTCCTGGAAGATGGCGAGTAAGCCGTCCCAGTAGCGTTCATCGTCCGCCGGGGCGGGCGGCTGCGCGACGTCCACGTAGTGGAGCAGCGCGCCGATCCCGACATCGCTGAGGACTTCTAGGGTGCGTAGTTTGGCCGCGACCACGGCCCGGTGCGCCGCCGGCCGCAGCACGAGGTCAGGATCGTTACCAAACCAGGTGATTGCGACGGGCACCTCCACGCCAGCGTCCGCCAGCCGGCGCAGAAAGCGCCGGAGGTAGGCCCGGTCGGGCACGCCGGTGTCGGTGAAGCCGGGCACGCCGCCCAAGCTCAGGCAGACGTGGCGCACCCCCAGGCGCCGGCAGCGGGCCGCCAGTGCAGCGGCGTCATCGGCCGGGGCGTGTAGCGCAACGTCCATAGTCAACTGCTCCTTATAGCCGCCTGTCGGCGCTCGTCCCTCCATGTTCACAGGCCGCTAGGGGTGGTGGCCTGCTCCACAGAGCCATTGTAGTGCTGCCGTGGTGAGAGCGGCGTGACAGCGGGCACGGCTCGGCCCATCGCGCGTGGGGTGGACGCGGTTGTTCAGAATGACGATCACGGCTCCCGCCTCCGGGTCTACCGTGAGGGCCGGCCCGGTGAAGCCGAGCAGGCTATAGGCACGTGGCGAGGCGAACGAGCCGATGTAACTGCGGTCGTCCAGCCCCCAGCCGAGCGCAAAACGCTGGAGCCGGAAGCCCGTAGTGCCAATGGCAGCGGGAAAATTGTCCTCGATGCTCGCGCGGATCAGGTCGCGCCGAATGAGGGTCTTCCCGCCGACCGTGCCCTCGTGCAGCCACAGGCGACCGAGCCTGAGCAGGTCCGCAGCGGTCGAGAATAGCCCGGCGTGACCGGCGACGCCGCCGAGGGCAAACGTGCTCTCGTCGTGCGGCACGCCGCACACCACCCCGCCCTGCCGGGGATCGTCTTCGGTCGGCGCAATGCGCTTACGCCACGCCGCGGGAGGGTTAAAGGTGGTGGTACCCATACCGAGTGGGGTCAGAACGGTCGTCCGCAAGCAGTCGGCGAGCCGCTGCCCGGATACGGCTTCCAGCGCCTTGCCCAAGAGATAGTAGCCCTGGCTGGAGTAGTAGAACTGAGTTCCCGGTTTCGTCACCGGCCCGGCAGCGAGGATCGCGGCCTCAATCTCGGGGCGCGGCCGGTCCTTGAGACCGCTGAGGGACAGCCGCAGCCCGGCGGTGTGTGCCAACACCTGCCGCACGGTGACGTTGCGGAAAGTAGCGCAGTCGAGCAGATCACCGAGCCGGTCGTCGAGACACAGGCGACCGACACCGGCGAGAACCAGCGTGGCCGTGAGCGTGACAATCTTGGTGATTGACGCAATGTCGTAGATCGTGTGGAGGCCGACTGCCGGACTGTCGGGGGCGTAGGTGAGGCGGCCGGCGGTGACGATATTCGTGCGCTCGGCGCGGCCGGACACGGCCACGACCGCGCCGGGGAATATCCGGCGCCGTTCGGCTGCCACCAGCAGGGGCCGCAGGCGTGCAGCGAGGCCATCCAGGACCGACGGTTGCACGCGGGCTATGACTATGATGCGCCCCGGTACTGTCTGGCCGGCGACGGTGACTCGCCTTGGCTGGCGGGATAGAAGTTGCGGACGGCATCCGACCAGCGCACCTCGGACATGGGCATCAAGCCACCATCCTCGAACTGCACGAGCGGCTGCTCGCCGCGGCCGTTGGCGGATCCGTCGGGCCAGATGACATAGGCGCGGCTGTTGCTGAGGAAGTCCACGAGCCGCGCGCGGTGTGGCTCGGACGGCAGCCAGGCCTCCCAGGTGCTCGGTATCGCCGGCGCGGCGTCCGAATCGGTCTCTGTGGCCGCGCCAGGCATCGGCCAGGGCCGTCCGCCCCGCGCGTGCTCGTAACTCTCGACGAGGGCGAGCGCCACATCCATGTGAGCACGCAGAATCTGCTCCAGGTGCCCGGCGACCGAGCGGATTTGCTCGGCGCAGTCCACGATGGCGGTGGTCTCCGCCTCGCCCAACGGCTGGCCGTCCTCCAGCAGTGGCCGGAGCGCGGCGGCGGCCCGGTCAGCTTCAGGCCGGCGGGGCGGGTCAATGGACTCCAGGGCACGGTGCAGCCGCGCCACGTCGTCGCGCAGCTGCCGGTAGTCTCGCAGCCGCAGCTCCATCCGGTCCAGCATATAGAGCTGGTCCGTCACCAGCTCGCGCAGGATGGCCGGCGCGGCGGCAACGCGCTCCGGTTCCTCGTAGAGCAGCCGCTTCAACTCATCCGTCGTGCCACAGACATCGGAGAACCGCGTGGTCCGCGGCGGTGTGTCTTGTTCAGTCTGCATCGGTCGCTCCTCTTCTCTCACGAATACTCTCCAAATAGATGCTACACGAGCGGCCAAAGATCACCAGCGCGTTGCGGGAACGGGCGGTTGCGGCTCGACCGGGGAAGTACCGACCACTCTATAGTTGGGAAGCCGCCTGCCCCAATGTCACTTTGGACGAGAGAGGTGCCATGTCACGCGACGAGTACCTGCTTGCAGCCGCCCGCGACGAGACTGCGCGGCTCCAAAGCCTACCACGCTCCGACCGGAATGCCGCCGCCCTCCGCTCGCAGGACCGGTTTGCCGTGGACTTGGCTGCGGGTGGGCCGACGGTCGAATTCATCAGAGTGGAGCCGGGTTCATACATTGACGGGCTGAACGCAGCGCTCCGCGACCGGATCATCGCCATTCCGAACCGCAGCAACGACCTCGCGCGGTGGCGTGACATGCTCGAAGTCAATCGGCAGAACAGAGTCACGGTGAGCTATCCGTATTACATGTCGGAGACGATCATCACCAACGAGATGTTTCAGGTCTTTGTGGATGAGACGCAGTATACGACCACGGTCGAGCGGTATAAGACGGGCTGGATCGTTGACCAGCGGGCACAGTGGCGGCAAGGGGTTTCGAACAGTTGGCGGCTGCAACCCTGGCCCATGAGTGCGCCGGAGCATCCCGTCGTACAGGTGAGCTGGTTCGACGCGATGAGCTTCGCCGCGTGGGTGAGCGACAAGGTGGGTATCGTCTGCCGGGTACCGACCACGGAGGAGTGGATTCTGGCAGCCCGCCCGGCGGCGCTGGCGGATCAGGTATGTACCTTTCCCTGGGGCAATGATTTCTGCGACCTTGACAAGCGGATGAACTTCGGCACCGCCGAGCTAACCGACCACACGTGGATACACGAGCAATATGCCGACGGCTACGCGCTGACCTCGCCGGTGCAGGCGTTTCCGCCCAATGAGCGCGGCCTCTACGACATGGTGGGCAACGTCTGGGTCTGGAACTACACGAACGCAGCGGCCTACGAGCAACGGCCGGTCGCGGAGCGGACGGCCACGGTACCACGGCTTGCTGTGCTAGGCGTAGAGCGCAACGCTCGCATTTCGATGCAGGGCGGCTGCTTCCTGGCCCGCGTCACCCACACGACCCTGTGGTCGAAGATGAGCCATCCGGCACTCGACGGCGCCGTGGACATCGGCTTTCGGCTCGTGGCCGTGCCGGAGGCCGCCGGGTGGTGAGTAATCCGCCTTTGGCCACCTCAGGGGATGGACCGCACGGCTGCTATACGCTGCTATACTAGGATTGTAGGAGGCTATGCCAGGAGGGTATTAGCATGTTCTTCTTTGACCCACTGTACTTTGTCTTTGCCGGCCCAGCACTGTTGCTGGCGCTCTATGCCCAGTATAAGGTCAAGAGCACCTATGCGAAGTATGCGGAAGTAGCCACGTATGCGGGCCGCCCGGGCGTTGACGTTGCCCGCCGCCTGCTCGACTCACTGGGCCTCTACCACGTCCAGATCGAGCGGGTGCCAGGTGATCTCAGCGACCATTACGACCCCAGTAGCAAGGTGCTACGGCTTTCCGATTCCAACTACGACAACTACTCGGTCGCGGCGGTGGGCGTGGTCGCGCACGAGGTCGGTCATGCGGTGCAAGATGCCCAGAACTACGCGCCGCTGCGGTGGCGGGCCGGGTTGGTGCCGGTCGTCAACATCGGCAGCACCTTGGGCTACATCTTGTTCTTCGTGGGTCTGTTCATCATTCCGCAGCTTGCGTGGCTGGGCGTAGCCTTGTTCAGCACTGCGGCCATTTTTGCGCTGGTCACGCTGCCGGTAGAGTTCAACGCCAGCAACCGCGCGCTCCAGCTCCTCTCGAACAGCGGCCTGGTAACTTCCGAGGAGCGCGGCCAGGCCAAGGCGGTACTCAACGCCGCTGCACTGACCTACGTGGCGGCGCTGGCCCAGGCGCTCTCGACGCTGCTCTACTTCCTCTTCATCCTGATGGGGCGCAGCGACGAGTAGCAAGCGTCGGCACCGATACGTTTTCCGGCGGCCCGGTCCAGCGATTAGGGAGAGGCCGCTGTGTCGAATAGACCCGGCCGGACGCCAGCCTTGACCGACTGAGACCGCATCCGATGGCTACGCTCGCAGCAGCGCCCCCGACCGAGCACGTTGCCGCGGCCGCAACCGGGCGCCCCAATCCCCCGATCACCGGCCTGTCTTGGGCCGCGTTGCAGGAGGTCTTGGCGGCGCGGGGCGAGCGGCCGTTCCGCACCGAGCAGGTGGTGCGCTGGGTCTACCGCAGCGCGATCACCGACTTCGCGCCGATGCTCAACGTCCCCCAAGCACTGCGGACGTGGCTGGCCGAGACCTACGCTTTCAGCTCGGCCGAGGTCGTCACGCAAGTTGCCTCGGCCGACGGGGACACCACCAAGGCGGTGCTGCGTTTGGCCGACGGCGCCCTGATCGAGACGGTGCTGATGCAGTACCACCGGCGCAGCGACGGCACCGGCGCCGACCGCAGCACAGTGTGCGTGAGCACGCAGGTGGGCTGTGCGCTCCAATGCTCGTTCTGCGCCACAGGGCTGATGGGTCTGACGCGCAATCTGACCGCCGCCGAGATCATTGACCAGGCGCTCCACTTCCTGCGCCGCACGCGTCAGCGCCCGCCGGTCGTGCGTAACGTGGTCTTCATGGGGATGGGCGAGCCGCTGCTGAACTACGCGGCCTGTCTGGAAGCGGTCACGCGGCTGTGCGATCCGCTCGGCGCCGGACTAGGCCCCCCGCGGCTGACGATCTCGACCTCGGGCTGGTTGCCGGGGATCGCGCGGCTGGCCGACGAGCCGTGGCCGGTACGCTTGGCGGTCTCACTGCACGCCCCGACCAACGCTGTCCGCGACGAACTGGTGCCTCTCAATCGCCGCTACCCGGTGGAAGACCTGCTCGCGGCGTGCCGGGCGTACCAGGCACAGACGGGCCGGCGGGTTACGTTCGAGTATACGATGCTGGCCGGGGTGAACGATTCGCCCGCGTTGGCGCGGGCGCTGGTCAAGTTGGTGCGGGGACTCGACTGTCATATCAACCTTATCCCGATGAACCCGGTGGCCGAGTTGCCGTATGCGCCCTCGTCGGACGAGGCGGTGCAGGCGTTCCATCGGACGCTGCGCCAAGCCGGTCTCATCGCGACAATTCGCCGCGAGATGGGCCGCGACATTCAGGCGGCGTGTGGTCAACTGCAAACTACCGTGCGGCGACGGCCGCTCGTACAGGAGCACAGTTCGTGAGCTACTCCGACACTGGTGACGTTTCCGCTTCCCCGCCCATCCCCATCGGCCTGTCGCTGCTGGCGGCGGATTGGGCCGCACTAGGGAATGCCGTAGATGTCGTGACCGCCGGAGGGGCCGACGCCATCCACATAGATGTGATGGATGGCCACTTTGTGCCGGAGCTGACCTTTGGCCGGCAAATGGTCGCCGCGATCCGTGCCCGCACGCCGCTGCCGCTCGACGTGCATTTGATGGTGCTCAACCCCGACCGGCACATCGAGCCGATGATTGAGGCGGGGGCCGGTCTGATAACGGTGCATCTCGAAGCCGCGCCGGAGCCGGACGCGCTGCGGCGGGTATTGGGCATGATCCGCGCCGGCGGCGCCCGCGCCGGGGTGGCCCTCCGACCGCTCACCCCGGCGCAGCTGCTTACCGGGCTGTGGGATGCGCTGGACATGGTGTTGGTAATGACCGTCGAGCCGGGCTATAGCGGTCAGCCCTTCCGGGCCGAGCTGCTGCCCAAGGTCCGCGAGCTGGCGCAGCAGGCGGCCCTGCAACCGATGCCGCCGGTCATCGGCGTTGACGGGGGCATTGATCGCCACACGGCGGCGCCGGCAACGGCGGCTGGCGCCACCTACCTCGTCGCCGGGACCTCGGTGTTTGGCACGGCCGATCCGGCGGCGGCGCTGGCGGCAGTGCGCGCCGCCGCCGAGCGCGGCGCGGCGGCTACAACCACCCCCGGCGCTTGACCGTCAGATACCACTGTAGGCCAGGGCAAGGCGGATAGTACCGCCGGCCGATTCTTGGCGAGCTACTTGACACATTCCGGCCCGGAGCGGTATAGTAGTTCTTTGCCGAGAGATGAGTGGGCTTGGCTGGAATACGGCTGGCGCGGTTGTCTCTCCGTGGTGGCACTCTCGCCACCGGGCGTACCTTCACAACTGAAGAAGAGCGAGAATCTGCAATACGGGTTCAGCTTCAAAATTGCCGATCGAGAACATCCTGAGACGGGATAAGAGCGTGTGGTGGATGCCTCGGGGGTGATGGCCGATGAAGGGCGTGGTAGGCCGCGAAAGGCTGTGGGGAGCTGTCAGCAAGCGTTGATCCACAGATGCCCGAATGGGGAAACCCGCTTCGAGTCATATCGGAGCACGGTCGGTGCAGCCTATGGTTGTGCCGGCTGGGGGAACCGGGGGAACTGAAACATCTCAGTACCCCGAGGAAAAGAAATCAACCGTATGAGATCCCCCAAGTAGTGGCGAGCGAACGGGGGAGAGCCCAAACCGCGGATCCGATCATGGTCGGCCGGCCGATGGATCCGGCGGGGTTGTGGGTGTAGCAGGGAGGCGGCGGCCGCTGCCTCGGAAGGTACGCACGAGCGTGGACCGAACGGCCTGGAAAGGCCGGTCCGAGAGGGTGAGAACCCCGTAGGAAAGTGCGCGTGCTCTTCTGCTGCTGCTACCCGAGTACCGCGGGACACGTGAAACCCTGCGGGAAACTGGGGGGCCCACCCTCCAAGGCTCAATACCATCACCCACCGATAGCGCAGAGTACCGTGAGGGAACGGTGAAAAGTACCCCGGCGAGGGGAGTGAAAGAGTACACTGAAACCACATGCTTACAGTCAGCGAGAGGGGAATTGCATTTCGTGTCCCATAGGGCGTTGGCCGCGCTTCGGCGCGAATGACGCCTGGTGACACGCGGTGTGCTCCCTGATCGTGTGCCTCTTGAAGTATGAGCCGGCGAGTGGCCCGGCGTGGCTTGGTTAACCTGCACGGAAATGCGGGGGAGCCGGAGCGAAAGCGAGTCCGAAGAGGGCGCCCGTCCTTCCTTTGGGGAGGACCCGGTCGCGTAGGGCCGACCCGAAACCGAGTGAGCTACCCATGGCTAGGGGGAAGGTCCGGTGACACGGACTGGACGCCCGCACCAACTCAAGTTACAAATTGGGTGGATAAGCTGTGGGTAGAGGTGAAATGCCAATCGAACTCGGAGATAGCTGGTTCTCCCCGAAATGGATTGAGGTTCAGCCTGCTCGGTCTGCTGGCGGCGGTAAGGCTCTGGTAGTGTGCGGGAGCACAGCGCTTACCAAACACCGCTAAACCGCGAACGTCGTCAGCTCTTGCGAGCAGAGTGAGACGGTGGGGGCTAAGCTCCATCGTCGAGAGGGAAACAGCCCAGACCCGCGGCTAAGGTCCCCAAGTTCTGACTGAAGTGGCAAAGGCGGTCGGGATGCGTAGACAGCCAGGAGGTTGGCTTAGAAGCAGCCATCCTCGAACGAAAGCGTAACAGCTCACTGGTCGAGTAGCCTGGCGCCGACAATGTAACGGGGCTAAGTCAGACACCGAAGCCCGGGGTCTCAGCAGCATACTGCTGGGGCGGTAGGGGAGCGTGCATCTCCGGAGGACCAGCGTGTCCTCCGCGTGCGGCAGTGAAGCGACGGCGTGAGCCGTCGTGGAGCGGGGTGCAGTGCGAATGCCGGCATGAGTAGCGATAACGTCTGTGTGAACCGGACGCGCCGAAAGCCTAAGGTTTCCGGAGGAAGGCCAATCCGCTCCGGGTTAGGCGGGCCTAAGTCTTAGCTGCCGCGCAGGTGACAGCGAAGGCGATGGATAACGGGTTGATATTCCCGTCCCACGGTGCGACATTTGAGCGATGAGGGGACCCGGCGGGCTCCCACGAGCGGTTTGCTGGCCATAGCCGTCCAAACCGGTAGCGGGGGGTGTCAGGCAAATCCGACACCCTGTTATCCGTGAGAGGTGATGGAAAGGTGGCGGGGCAACCCAAAACCAATTCGTGGTACGCCGTACCGGCAAGAAAAGCCTCTAGCGAGTCACATCGTGTCCGTACCGCAAACCGACACAGGTAGGCAGGGGAGTAAGACCCCCAGGCGTTCGGGAGAGTCTCGGCTAAGGAACTCGGCAAATTGACCCCGTACGTTCGCAAGAAGGGGTCCTCGTGGCTTTGAAGGGACATGCGCCCGGAGGAGCCGCGAGGCGCAGCGCAGCGGCTCAAGCGACTGTTTAACAAAAACACAGGTCTCCGCAAACCCGTAAGGGGAAGTATGGGGGCTGACGCCTGCCCAGTGCCGGAAGGTTAAGGGGAGGGGTTTTCTGCCCTGAACCGAAGCCCCGGTGAACGGCGGCCGTAACTCTAACGGTCCTAAGGTAGCGAAATTCCTTGTCGGGTAAGTTCCGACCCGCACGAATGGCGTAACGACTTGAGCACTGTCTCGGCCGAGACCCCGGCGAAATTGAAGTGTCCGTGCAGATTCGGACGACCCGCAGCAGGACAAAAAGACCCCGTGGAGCTTTACTCTAGCTTGGCATGGGCTCGAGTTACGTTTTGCGTAGCATAGGTGGGAGCCTGGGAACCCATCCTCGTGGGGGTGGGGGAGGCAGCAGTGAAATACCACTCTGAGCGTCGCTTAGGTCTAACCGGTGTACACCCCGTTGGGATAGTGTGCCCGGGACAGTGCCAGGTGGGGAGTTTAACTGGGGCGGTTGCCTCCTAAAGTGTAACGGAGGCGCCCAATGGTCCCCTCAGCGCGCAGGGAAACCGCGCTCGCGAGTGTAAGGGCACAAGGGGGCTTGACTGTGAGGCAGACACGCCGAACAGATGGGAAACCAGGGCCTAGTGACCCTACGTCTCCAAGTGGCAGGGGCGTAGATTATCGGATATAAGCTACCCCGGGGATAACAGGCTAATATTGCCCAAGCGTTCATAGCGACGGCAGTGTTTGGCACCTCGATGTCGGCTCGTCGCATCCTGGGGCTGGAGCAGGTCCCAAGGGTTGGGCTGTTCGCCCATTAAAGCGGCACGCGAGCTGGGTTCAGAACGTCGTGAGACAGTTCGGTCTCTATCCGCTGCGGGCGCCGGACGGGTGAGGGGAGCGACCCCTAGTACGAGAGGACCGGGGCCGACTGACCGCTAGTGTGCCAGTTGGGCTGCCAAGTCCACCGCTGGGTAGCTACGTCAGGACCGGAGAAGCGCTGACAGCATCTAAGTGCGAAACCGCCCCCAAGATGACCCGTCCCGCCGCGCGCCGGCAACGGTGCGCGGGAGAGTCCCCTCCGAGATGAGGAGGTGTGAGGTGGTACCTGGAAGCCGGGCGACCGGTGTAGGGGAGCCATCCTCCTGGACGACGCCGTCTCAATTACGATGCCTCGATCGGCATTTTTGGATCTGAACTCCGCAGGTCACTCGCTCTTCTTCGCCCGGCTTTCCACCCGGAAGGCCGGGGCCTCATGCGTGGCTATCTTGAGATGGCCCTGGTGACTCTAGCGAGGCTGCCCCACCCGTTCCCATCCCGAACACGGTAGTGAACTGCCTCAGCGCCGACGATACTGCTAGCGAGAGCGAGTGGGACAATAGGTCGTTGCCAGGGCCATTTCTTTTTGTCTTCCGTTGCTAGTTGTAGTGCCTCACCACCCATCCTCTCTCCACACGTGGCGGGAGGGGCGCGCGGCGGCGTGTCGGCCTCCAGTGCCGACCGGCTTTTTGCAACCATATCCTCGTCCGCACCATGCGGCTGATGGAGCAAACCGATGCATATGGATCCGGCGATGCCCGTCGTCGTCGGTGTCGTATTTACGATCCTGATCTTGGGCCTCGTGCTGCGGGGGCTGCGACAGCCGGCGGCGGTTGCGTATTTGATCGCCGGCGTGGTGATCGGCCCACAGGGACTAGGGCTGGTCAGCGACACCAACGTAATCATCCGCTTGGGCGAAATGGGCGTGGTGCTGCTGCTCTTCTTTGTCGGCATGGAGATTTCGCTACCGCGCCTGTTGGAGCGCTGGCAGGCACCGCTATTTGGGATGTTACTCAAGGCCATGGTGGGCATCGGCTGCGCGTGGCTGATCGGCAGCCGCCTGGATTGGCCGACGGAGCGCATCATCCTACTCGGGTTCGTGCTTAGCCTCAACAGTACGGCCGTCGTGCTCAAGATGCTCCGCGACTGGGGTGAGATGGATACCCGGGTCGGCCGCGACGTGACCGGCGTACTGCTGGTCCAGGACCTCGCCTTAATCCCCATGCTAATTATGTTGGACCTCTTGGGTGGGGAGGCTCCCACCGCATCGGCAGTCGGCCTCCAGGTCTTCGGCGGTGTGCTCCTGATCGCGCTGCTCACGTGGGTGACCAGGCGCGGCGAATTCCACCTGCCGTTCGCACGTCTTTTGCGCGCAGACCACGAGCTACAGGTCTTCGCTGCCTTGATTGTCTGCTTTGGCCTCGCTTTCATCATCGGCTTACTGGGGCTGTCAGTCGCTATTGGCGCGTTTGTGGCCGGCATCCTTATTGCCGCCACGCCTGAGGAGCACTGGGTCACCAAGAGTATGGAGCCGTTCTATGTCGTGTTCGTCGCCCTCTTCTTCGTTTCGATTGGCATGTCCATTGACCTCACCTTTGCCCGCGACAACTGGCAGGTGATCCTGCTCTTGGTCGGCGCGGTGTTCCTGATTAATACCCCCATCAGTACCCTGATTATGCGGATGCTGGGTGATGACTGGCGCGAGAGCCTGTACGCCGGAGCGTTGCTGTCGCAGATCGGCGAGTTCAGCCTGGTACTCGCTGCCGTTGGGCTGCAAGCTCAACTGATTACGGGCTTTGCCTATCAGACGACCGTTGCGGTGATCGCATTGACGTTGTTGATTAGTCCGACCTGGGTTGCTGTCGTCAAGCGGCTGCGTCGCCCGCCGGCCGGTGCCGCGCGGCTGCCCGTTGAGCCGTAGCGCCGACGATACTGCTGGCGAGAGCGAGTGGGGCCATAGAACATTGCCAGGGCCATTGCTTTTTTGCCCGCCGTGAGACAGGCTAGTAGGGAAACTGCGTGTCGGGATGCTCCCGGAGGTACTGGCCCAGGCGGACGCTCAGGTTCTCTTGGAGCTGGATGCTCAACCCACCGTCAACTACCAGCGCGTGGCCGGTGATGAAGGCGGCCTCATCCGAGCAGAGGAAGACGACCGCGTTGGCAATGTCCACGGGCCGGCCGCAGCGGCGCAGGGGATACTGCTGCTCGAAGAACCGTAGTCCGCTGGGGTTCTCATCCCACATGCGCTCCTGAATCCGGCCGGTCACCATATGTCCGGGGCAGATCGCGTTCACGCGAATATTCCAGGGGCCAAACTCTGTGGCCAGTTGCCGCGTCAGCCCGATCACGGCCGCCTTGCCGGCCTCATAGACCATGTGGCCCGGGGCCATGAGCAGGCCATGCACGGAGGAGATGTTGACGATGCTGCCGCCACCGGCGTCCTGCATCACCGGCACGGCGTATTTCGCCGCCAGGAAGATGGACTTGGTAAGCACGGCCATGCCCCGATCCCACCCTTCCGCACTGACCTCCAACGCACTGCCGGTACCCTCCGGGTCAATGACCGCATAGGCGTTGTTGACGAGGATGTCGAGCCGCTGCCAACGCTCCAAGGTGTATGCCACCATTGCCTGAACGTCCTGGTGAATTCCGACGTCGGCGTGAAAGGCCGCGGCCACGCCCCCGGCTGCTGTAATGCTGGCTACCCGTCGCTCGGCAGCCGCATCATCAATATCGGCGATGAGCACGGTGGCGCCCTCCTCGGCGAGCCGGCGCGCGGTGGCGCCACCAAGCCCCTGCGCGCCGCCGGTCACCAGCGCGACCTTGTCGGCCAGTCGTTCCATCCTTCATCTCCCCGGCGCCAGGAGCGCCTTGCATTGCTGCAATAATAGGGTAGCCACCGCCGGATTACTGTCAAGACCTCCAGAGGAGGGGCCGCACTCCTTAACTGCCACCCATTCTCGTTCGTTGTAGTAGTAGGACCAGTGACGCCAGGCTCGCCCGGCAATGTCCGGTCGGGTATCATTGCTAACTACCCCTGTGAGCCTGTCGTTAACCTTACGCAGAAATATCCTGGGCGGTCTCCCACCATGATATGGCTATGGCTACCTTGTGTTTAAGGTCTATATGCATATGCGTAGTCTGATCCGAACGAGGTGTATCTTGTTGCTAGGGCTGCTCCTGGTCCTGCTGAACACCGGCGTGTCAGCGGCGCAGGACGCTACCCCGGGCCTCCTCATCACCGAGGTCCTGGCAGCGAATACGCGCACGGTGACCGACGACCGGGGTCGCTACTCTGACTGGATCGAACTGCACAACCCTACAGACACGCCCATCACCCTCGCCGGCTACACCATCTCCGACGATCCCACCGAGCCGGCTAAGTGGCGCCTGCCCTTCACGACGCTGGTACCCGGGGACTTTCTGGTGATGTGGGCATCCGGCGAAAACCAGGCGACATCGGCCGGCTGGCACACGAGCTTCCTGTTGAGCCGCGGCGGAGAATACGTGGGCTTGTTCGACCCAGACGGGCAGATGGTGGATGCGGTGACGTTTGGGGAACAGGAGGCGGATGTCTCACTGGGACGGCTGGGGACCGAGTCCGACCAGTGGGTATTCTTCCCAACTCCGACACCCGGGGCGGCGAATACCACCATTCCACAAGTGCCACCAGACGCGCCAGCGTTAGTGATGACGCCGGGTGGTGGGCGCTTCCCCGACCCGGTGACAGTCGAGTTACAAGCGCCGGTGGTTGGGAGTACAGTGTACTACACTCTGGACGGAGCCGACCCGACGGTGGACGGGCAAGTTTACACGGTGCCCGTGGTAATAGAGCAGACAATGGTGCTGCGGGCAGTGGCGCTGCACAACGGCATGCCGGTGAGTGCTGTGACCACAGCAACGTATCTGGTGGGGGAGGGGACTGGCCTGCCGGTGGTGTCGCTGGTGACGGAGCCGGCCCACCTGTGGGACGAGAAGACCGGGATCTATGCCAACTCTGGGAAGCGTGGTCGGGAATGGGAGCGCCCGGTGACGGCGGAATGGCTATCGCCGGAGGGGAAGCCGGGCTTCAGTGTAGGAGCGGGGCTACGCATCCACGGGGCCGGGACCAGGACATTAACAGATACGCGGTCATTCCGGCTGTACTTCCGGGGGGACTATGGACCAACCGAGTTGGCGTACCCGCTGTTTGGGCCGGAGCCGGGACAAACGTATGACCGACTGGTGCTGCTGAAAAAAGTCAACGACGGCTGGCTATGCAATGAGGTGCCGAATTTGGGGTGTCAGGGTGGTGATGCAGTGTACGTGCGGGACCAGTTGGTGCGGGACCTCCATGGGGCAATGGGGCAAGTGGCGGCACGGGGGCGCTGGGTGGAGGTATATCTGAACGGGGCGTATTGGGGGCTATACAACCTGACCGAGCGCATTGACGAATCTTTCCTGGCCACGAATTTCGACCATGATTACTGGGATTTGCTTCACAGTGAAGAGCACACAGCCTGGGATGCGTTTGTGGACTGGATTACCGGGACAGACTTGAGTGAGTCGGCTCAGTACGAACAGGCGATCCAACAGCTCGATATCGAGAACTTCACCTCCTTCATCATCCTTAATCTGTGGGCCGGCAATCTCGATTGGGATTTGTATGCAGCCCGGATGCGCTATGGGCCTGATGCCCGGTGGCGGCTGTTCATGTGGGATGCTGAGGCGACCCTGGGCTTGTATGGCCCCACAACCAGTCAGGCAGTGATTGATATTGGAGAGAATTTCTTCCGCATACTGGCCAGCCTCTTAGCCAGTCCCAAGTATCAAGCCTACTTTACCGCACAGGTCGAACGGCATCTCGCTGGAGCGCTTGACACCGAGGCCGTGCGGAGCCGGCTCGCCGCGCTTGTCGAGCAACTACGCCCGGCCATCGCGGCGGAAGCGGCCCGCTGGTTGCCTGATCGGGAGCCGGCGGTGCTGGTGGCGCAGTGGGAAGCGACCATGCAGCGGATTGCGGACTCGCTGGCGGCCAGTGAGCAGCGCCTGCGTCACCTGAGCGACCCAGCGGCGCTGCGGCAGTTGCTCCCGCCGCTCCCGGTGTCGGATGCCCCGGCGGCGCTGCCGCCGCTGCCGCCAGGCACTCGCATTGCCTTGGTGGTGCATCATCCTGACGAGTTGACGGCAGGCGACGCAGCGATCATAGCGCACCTCGCGACGCGGGGTGTGACGGTCAACGTGATCGGGACCCACGAGGACAGTCCGCACAATCCGGCGCTAGTTGCTGCAGGCCACGATCTGCTCTTGATTAGCTCCAGCATCCGGTTGTTCGACCGGGCAGTGCGCTATGCTCAGACCGCTACGCCGGTGATCTTCTGGGAGCCGCAGTTGCTGGCGGCGGAGCACGTCCCGTTGTCCCCGTGGGGAGGCACGCGCCCGGAGCAAACCGACATTCGGATTGTAGAGGCTGACCATCCGATCACCGCCGGGCTACCCGTTGACCAGCCGTTACGGGTGGTGCGTCAGCCGGATACGTTCAGCGTGGCCTACCCGCCGAGCGGCCCCGGGGTACAGGTGCTGGCAAGACACTTGACGGGTGACGACGCGGCGCTCATGGTAGCAGAGGCGGGCGCCGAATTAGCCAATGGGCAGCCGGCGGCGGCCTGGACCGTCTTCTGGTTCGGGCATGACGACACATTTCACCGGAGCACGGCTAACGCAATGCGGCTTTTTGACCGAGCGGTGGATTGGGCGCTTGGTCTTCCCCTTGATGCTGGTACCTGAGCGACCGAGCGAGAAGGCCAGGCAGCCATGTTGATCCTGCTCTACAAAAAGGGCTTTGGGCAGCCATACTACGAGACCAAGTTCGTGCTGCCGGTAGAGGCCGGTCCGGCTCTCGCCGCGTTCCTGCGGCGGGTCTATCCCAGTAGCTCGCCGTACTGGCAGAGCAAGCTCACGACGACTTACTACGACGATCTGGCCCTCAGCTCCTATTGGGAATCACGGGACGGCCTGCTGAACAAGATGAAATACCGCTTTCGCCGGTACTTCAACCCCAGTAGTGTAGGCGCCGACTACGGTATCGAGATCAAGCGACGGGAAGGCCCACTGGTCAACAAGACCAAGATTCTCCTGAAGGCTGCCGGAACGCAGCTTTCGCCAATGACTGATTTTGGCAGCCTGCTCGACCGTCTCCGTAGCGTGCCGGGCGCGTCGGCCGCCGCGTTGCGGACCCACGTGCGCCAGTGCCTTCGGCCGACGTTGGCGATTTCGTGTGAACGCCTGCGCTTTGTGAACCATCGTGCTCAGGAGCGGTATAGTCTCGACCAGAACATCGCTTGTGTAGCGATGCCGGGGTTATCGGGCTGGAGTCGGCGCCGGGTGGCGTTTCCCTATACTATCTTCGAGATCAAGTCGGCCGCAGCAGTACCGGAAGCGCCTTTCCTCCGGATGTTTTCGCTGGAGCCAGCGTCGTTCTCGAAGTACGCCTACGGCATCTCATCGCTGTTGGAAGAAGTTGACCGGGATGGAAGGTATCAATAGCTTCACGAGCTTGCTCGACGGCTCCGCTGTTGCCGGCGTAGGACAGCGTGGAATCCTCGAGTTTGTCTTGGTGCTGCTGGCGAGTATGGTGCTGGGCGGGGGCTATGCCTTGATCTACCAGCGCTATTTCACCGGTGGTGAGGTGGTCAACGAGAGTCTGTACCGCAGCTTTGTGCTGCTCTCGCCGGCCGTGACGACGATCTTCTGGGTCATCCAGTTTTCGATCCCGCTCTCGTTGGGCTTGATCGGCGCGCTCTCGTTTGTCCGTTTCCGCACACCGATCAAGCGGGCCGAGGACATCGCCTTCATTCTGCTGGTGGTTGCCACCGGCTTGGCCTGCGCGATCTACCAGTTCGTCGTTGCCGTCGGGCTGTTGCTGGCCGTCGGGGTCTACACCCTGCTCAAGAGTCGCTTGGTGCTGCGCTGGCTCCAGCCGGACCAACAGGCCAGCCTCGTCGTCAACGCAAAGGCTCCGGCAGGCGTGGATGAGCGCCTCCTCGCCGATATTGTCGCCACGATCCGTGAGACGTCCGGTACTGATCCCGAGATCGTCAGTACCGGGAGTTATGAAGGCGAGTTCAATGTCTACCTCACCCTCACCACCCCGCGGAACGGGAGCCAGTCCCAAATCCTGCGGTCCTTGGGCCAAATCGAAGGGGTCGAAAAGGTTGACATTTATTACTCCTAGCCTGGAAATGACCACGGTCGCGTAACGAGGATGTCCCCTTGCATCGGTTGATTCCCCTCGGTCGTGCTCTCGTGTTGGTCGTGCTCTTGGCCGGACTGACGAGTAGCCTGCCAGCGGTGCAAGCCGTCTCCCCCGGTGTGCTCATCACCGAGTTCCAGGCGGCGAATACGAGCACGATAGCCGACGACCGGGGCGGCTATTCCGACTGGCTAGAGCTCTACAACCCGACGGACAGGCCCATCACGCTCGCTGGCTACACCCTCTCCGACGACCCTACCGTGTCGACCAAGTGGTCCCTGCCGGCCGCCACGCTGGCGCCGGGAGACTTTCTGGTGGTCTGGGCCTCCGGCCTCGACCAGGTGACACCGGCAGGTTGGCACACGAGCTTCCGGCTGAGCCGCGGCGGAGAGTACGTCGGCTTGTTCGATCCGGGCGGGCAGGTGGTGGACGAGGTGACGTTCGGAGCACAGGCGGCGGATGTCTCGCTGGGGCGGCTAGGGACGGTGTCCGAGCAGTGGGTGGCCTTCTCAGTCCCAACTCCCGCGGCAGCGAATACGACCTGGCACCGCCTACTGGTCCCAGCGGACGCACCGCCGGTCGAGATCACGCCGGGCAGTGGGCGCTTTGCCGGCCCGGTGACGGTGGAGCTCTACCCGCCGGTACCGGGCAGCCTGCTGTACTACACCCTGGACGGGGCGGATCCGATGGTGGGCGGCCACGAGTACACGGCACCCTTGGCAGCGGATATCCAGGATCGCGACAGGGCCTATCTGGTGCTGGCCCAAGCGGTGGCCCAGACGACGCGAGTGCAGCAGTGGTGGGCCACCGCGGCCGATCGGGGGGCGTTGGCCCGCTGGGTCACGGCCGCGGGGGCAGGACCATCGCGATCGGACAACGCGCGCCGGACACGGTCGGTTGCGCGGTCCAGCCCCGGCGCTGGGTGGTGGAACGCACCTTTGGGTGACTGGACCGCTGTCGCCGGTTGAGCAAGGACGATGAAGAAGATCCGACCACCAGCGAAACCTGGATTGCGTTGGCCATGGGTGCGCCGGTACTCCGCCGGTTGTGTCCCTCTTCATAGGTATCCTACATACTCTGAGGATGTAGAGAGCAACAGTTTGAGGCAGAAAGGGGCCGAGGCCGGTTGCCATGCGCGCGATGCCGTTCCCAGAGACTCCTGTTACTTAGCCGGCACACGCAGTGCCTACTGGCTGGGGGCGACAGAGTCCGCAGGTGTGGTGCGCTTGACGTTTGAGGTCGCCAAGGCCGCCCAAGCATCCGACACGACGCACCTTCATCTCCAGCAGGCCAGGAAGCGGCGCAAGTGGGAGGTCCAGCCGTCGGTCGCACGGGGTCGGCCGTCGTGCGGCTGACTCTTGGCAATCTCGCCACAGCTGTGCCGACGTGGGTGGTTTACCAACGGACTGCGGTTGCAACTGTGCCGAGGAACCGCGCGCCACCGTGTCGGTCTTGGTCTTGTGACAGTACTACGCCACACGCTCAACCGCGGCCGCGACGAGCCCCTAAATGGAAAGCACAGCGGTCAGCGCTTTCCTGTCGTGCTACCTATCCCGGCTACAGGACTAGCCGGAACCGCAACACGAAAGTTCTGGATTTTGTCCAGTTTGGTAGGCCTAACGGTACTGTACACAGTACCACGTTTGAGTTGGTTGTGGCCCTGTGAGGTCTACCCCCCGCGCCGATACCGTCCCGAACAGGGTTTGAGGGCCTGCAACGCTTCGCTGTCCACAGGAAGTGTCAGGGTAGTTTCTCCTTTAGCCGAGGAGTAATCTCTGCTTTCGTGCCACCTCCTCCGTCACCTCCTCGACAGTCGCTTTACCCTGCCATAGCGGCCAGACATCCTCGTCATAAGCCGCAATTAGCTCTCTCCACTGCGGGTGCGGCGGTATGGTTCGGGCGTACTCCAAGCCTTCGACGACTGCCGGGCCGAACCAGTCTCTCAATTCTGTGGCGAGCGAGCGACGGGCTGGCGGCCTGGTTCCCGGGATGGTCATGCGTTGCACTTCGCCTCCCGTCCACCACGTCAAGAATTGCCGCGCCTGGTCAGGCACCTGGGTTGCCGCGCCAATGAAGTATGATGCTTGCACATGGAGCCAACTGGCGCGTGCTGCCGGACCCTGCGGCGGCTCTACCATGTCAAACTGCGGGCTTGACGAATGTCCGAGCAGACCTTGGCGCATCCAGCCCCGCAACACGTAGAGCAGGGACAACTGACCCTTCGCAAACAGCAACTCCAATTCCGAGGCCCCTGCTGCCCTAATCTCTTTGGTAGTTGGCCACACCCTGTGGGAATGGCGCAGGTCTGCCAGCCATTGCAAGGCCTCCTGGGCCTTGGGCTGGTCTATCAGAGGCTTGGTCATATCCCTGTCGAATACTTCGCCGCCATTTGCCCAGATCCAAGGGGTCGTCGTGTCGTGGCTGGACGGATCATCCATCCATAGGTACGGCGCAAAACCATAGACTGACTTCGCTCCCTGGCCACGTCTCAACTCGCGTGCTGTCTCCAGCAGTTCTGTCCAGGTCCAGTCACGCTCCGGTAGCGCCAACCCAGCCCTGGCAAAGAGTGCCTTGTTGCAGAAGACCAGGTTCGTATCGACCTCGGTGTGGAGGGTATACAGATCGGCGCGCCAAGTACTAGGTTCTGTTGACATTTCATTATACTGGTCGCATGAGCAGCGTCAAACTATCCCCGGAACAGTGGGGCAAGATACTGGAGTTTCTGCGTGGGTGCGCGGGCCTCTACGTTGGGCAAGAAACGGACTGCCAGCGTTTCATTGCGGGGGGCCTGTGGATGAGCCGCTCCGGCGCCCAGTGGCGGCTGCTTCCGGCCGAGTATGGGCATTGGAACAGCGTGTACAAGCGCTTTGCCCGTTGGGCCGACCGCGGCAGCTGGAGCCAAATGCAGCAGTGCTTCGCTGACGACCCGGATATGGAGGATCTCATCATTGACAGCACGGTGGTCCGGGCCCACCCTTGCGCCGCTGGCGCACCCCCCAAGAGGGCGGGCAAGCCGCCCAGGCCCTGGGCCGCAGCCGCGGCGGCTTCAGCACGAAGGTCCACGTGAGCGTAGACGGTCTGGGCAATCCCTTGCCGTTTATCCTGACCGGCGGGCACGTGCATGACGTCACCCAAGCGGACGAACTGATCGCCGGCTATGCGAGCGAGTATGTGATCGCGGACAAAGGGTATGAGGCCCACCGGTTTCGGCAGTCCATCCTCGAACGCGGGATGATCCCCGTCATCCCGCCACGCTCGAACCGCAAGGAACCGCACGAATATGACGCCCATTTATCCCGGGAGCGGCAGTTGGTGGAGTGCTCTGCATCAACAAGCTCAAGCACTTCCGCCGGATATGCTCCCGGTTTGACAAACTGGACGCTCGCTACCTGGCTTTCCTCCAGTTCGCCGGTGCGCTCATCTGGTTGCGATAAAATGTCAACAGAACCTAGATAAGAGCGAACTAAGCCCGCGACTGATGTTCCGGCCTCCGCGGCCTTGACGCGGGAGAGCCGATAGATTTCGTCGTCAACCGATACGGTGATGTACTTCATCGGCGCAGGCTCATAGCGGTAGTGCTTCACAATATGGGTGACTTTCGGCATTGTGCCATGTGCCGTCGGACTTACTGCCGCAGTGCAATGGCAAGCTTGAGGATGGTGCTTGCGGTGCCGTCGTGGTACGATGGAGTGAGCGCACAGACGGAGGTGCAGGCATGGCGACTATCATGGTCCGTAACCTTGATGAGCGCCTACGGCAGCGACTCCGCCTCCGGGCGGACCAGCATGGTCACTCCCTGGAAGAGGAGATACATGACATCCTGCGAGCCGCGCTCGGGCAGGAGAAGGCCCCCGTAAGGAACCTCGGCACGGCCCTCCACGAATTGTTCAAGCCTTTCGGCGGCGTAGAATTGGATATCCCGCCACGGGAACCGATGCGGGAATCGCCCCGGTTCGATTGAGCCAACGGTGATGATCGTTCTCGATACCAACGTGGTCTCGGAATTCATGCGGGACCACCCACGCCCGGAGGTCCTTGCCTGGCTAGACCAGCAGTTGGCGAACACGCTGTTCGTGACCGCCGTCACGGAAGCGGAGGTCCGCAGCGGCATCGCACTGTTACCTAGTGGCAGACGGCGGTGTAGGCTGGCTGCCGCGGCCGAGCGTGCCTTCGGGGTCCTGTTCGCCGAACGTATTTTGCCCTTCGATAAGTGCGGCCGCCCGCACATATGCGGTGATCGCGGCGGACCGCCGTGCCGCTGGCCGGCCGATCAGTCAAGCCGACTGCCAGATCGCCGCCATTGCGCGTTCCCGAGGGGCACGGGTTGCGACAAGAGATGTGGACGACTTTGCCAGTTGTGGGGTGGAGGTAATGAATCCGTGGTCGGCCGAGTAGAGGGCGCACCGGCCTACACCAGGCTGTTCTGGGCCAAAGCGGCTCTTGGCCAGAACAATTGCGGCGATTGGTCGTATGGGGAGGGGTGATGGTTCAGCACCTGAGGAGGCAACACAGGCTTCGTCCGGCTAGACTGGTTGGTGGTAGTCGAGAGCGGTGGGAAGGTGGAGTGCAGTATGAAGATACTCCAGGTGATTCACGGCTATCCGATGCGCTACAACGCGGGCTCTGAAGTCTATACCCAGGGCTTGGCCCACGCGCTCGCCGAACGCCATGAGGTGCATGTCTTCACGAGGCAGCAGGATGTGTTCCTCCCTGAATACGCCATGCAGCACGAAACGGACTCTGCCGATCCTCGAATCACCCTGCACGTCGTGAATATGGCGCGGGCGGCGGACGGGTACCGGCACGCTGCCGTGGACAGGGCCTTCGCCGGCCTGTTGGATGACATTCGCCCGGAAGTGCTCCATATCGGGCATCTACACCATCTGTCCACCTCGCTCGTGTTCGAGGCGAGACAGCGGCGGATCCCGGTCGTGTTCACCCTGCACGACTACTGGCTGATGTGTCCGAGGGGTCAGTTCATTCAGATGTACCCCCAAGACCCATCGGACGTCTGGCCCGTCTGCGACGGGCAGGACGACAGAAAGTGCGCCGTGCGTTGCTACGTGCGGTACTTCTCCGGCAATGAGCGGGAATACGAGGCGGACGCCGCCTACTGGACGGAATGGGTGCGCCGGCGCATGGGACACGTCCGCGAGGTCTGTGCTGCCGTCGATTTATTCATTGCCCCGTCGAAGTATCTGCGGCGGCGCTTCAGGGACGACTTCGACATCCCGGAAGGGAAGCTCACGTACCTCGACTACGGTTTTCACCGGCAGCGCATGGAGGGCCGCAGCAGAACAGAGGGCGAGCCGTTCACGTTCGGGTACATTGGCACACACATACCGGCGAAGGGAGTGAATCAACTCCTAGAGGCCTTTGGCAGCGTGTCCGGCAGTGCTCGGCTCCGAATCTGGGGCCGCGACGGGGGTGTCGAGACCGAGGGACTGAAGGCACTGGTGCGAACCCTGCCCGACGGTGCGGGTGACCGCGTCGAGTGGATGGGAGAGTACAGGAACGAGGATATCGTGCCCGACGTGTTCAACCGCTGCGATGCAATTGTCGTCCCTTCGATCTGGGCGGAGAACTCGCCCCTCGTCATTCACGAGGCGCTGCAGGCCAGAATCCCCGTGATAACCGCCGACTATGGCGGCATGGCCGAGTATGTGCATCACGAGCGAAACGGCCTGCTCTTCGCCCATCGCGATACCCGCTCCCTCGCCCAACAGATGCAGAGACTGGCCGATGACCCGCAACTCGCAAGGCGATTGGGCCGGCGGGGCTACATGCAGTCGGAGGACGGGAACGTCCCGGACATGGTGGAGCACGCCCTGGCGGTAGAGAGCATCTACCGTAGCCTGATAGCCAGAGACGAAGGATAATGAACACAGTCGCGGTCGAACAGAGGGCGGATCACCAGGCCGGTTTCGTTGAAGCGAGGGAACGATCAGGCCCGTGGCGGATCACGTTCGATACCAATCCCGACGATTGCAACCTCCACTGCATCATGTGCGAGGACCACTCGCCATACAGCACGACTCAGAGTGACCGGCGGAAGGAGGGACGCCCCAAGCGGCGCATGAGTATCGACCTAATTCGCCGGGTGATGGAGGAGTCCAGAGGTACGGGCCTGCGCGAGATCATCCCTTCGACGATGGGTGAGCCGCTCCTCTACCGGCACTTCGACGAGATACTGGACCTCTGCGCAGAGTACGGAGTAAAGCTCAATCTGACGACCAACGGGACGTTTCCGAGGCGGGGAGCCCGGGCATGGGCGGAGCGGATCGTACCCGTGACGTCCGACGTAAAGGTGTCCTGGAACGGCGCGACGAAAGCGACCCATGAGAACGTCATGCTCGGATCGAACTGGGAGGCCGTGCTCGACAACCTGCGGACGTTCATCGCGGTCAGAGATTCCCACGCCGGACGTGGCGGGAACCGGTGCCGCGTCACGTTCCAGCTCACGTTCATGGAGATCAACGTGTACGATCTGCCCGGCATCGTGAAGCTGGCTGCTGATCTCGGCGTGGATCGGGTGAAGGGGCACCATCTATGGGTCCACGTCAGCGAGATGGAGTATCAGTCGATGCGGAGAAGCCGTGAGGCCATCGCCCGATGGAACGCCGTCGTGGATGCTGCGTTTGAAATGGCTGAACAGCACCGGCTGCCGAGTGGCGACCGCGTGCTGCTGGAGAACATCTTCCGGCTTGATGAGGACGAGGTGGGAGACATTGCCCCTGACGGTGTGTGCCCGTTTCTGGGACAGGAGGCGTGGGTGGCTTCCGACGGCAGGTTCAACCCATGCTGCGCTCCGGACGCGCTGCGCCGGACGCTCGGCTACTTCGGGAATGTCAACCGCGCGAGCCTCTACGACATCTGGGAGAGCCGGGAGTATAAGGGCCTCCAGGCCAACTACCTGCAGAACACGCTCTGCCAGGGCTGCAATATGAGGCGGCCAGCGGACTCATGACTGTCCAGTGGCGGGAATACCGGATATCCCCAGACGCATCCCATCATGTCCATCGAGGACGGCCGGTCTATCAGTCGAGGTTCGACGAGGTGCTGAAGTTCCATGAGCCCGGACTCGCTCCCGTTCATGATGCCTCTGGCGCGTACCACATCACTCCTGACGGACTGGCAGCCTACGAACCGCGGTATATCCGCACCTTCGGCTTTTACGAGGGCCGGGCGGCGGTCCATGCGGCGGACGGATGGTTCCATATCCGCGGCGATGGTAGTCCGCTCTACGGCGAGCGCTATGCGTGGTGCGGCAACTTTCAGGAAGGCCGCTGCCCTGTCCGGCTGCCCGGCGGTGACTACTTCCACATTACGGGCGACGGTTCAGCGGCGTATGGAGCACGCTATCGGTACGCCGGCGACTTTAGGGACGGCCACGCCGTGGTGCAGCGGGAAGACGGCCAACACACCCATATAGACCCCTCCGGCACTCCGCTCCACGGACGATGGTTCCTGGACCTCGACGTGTTTCACAAGCGGCACGCCCGCGCCTGCGACTCCGGTGGCTGGCACCATGTGGACATGTTTGGCGAGCCGCTGTACGGACTGCGGTTCAAGAATGTCGAGCCGTTCTACAACGGGCAGGCGCGCGTCGAAGGATTCGACGGATCACTGTCGGTCATAGATGAGGCGGGGCAAGCCCGGCTGGAACTCCGAAGGCCTGCACAATCGCAGCTCGAAGGATTGTCAGGCGATATGGTCGGGCTGTGGCGGACCCAGACGATCCATGCGGCCGTGGACTTGGGTGTCTTCGAGTGCCTGCCTGCATCCGCGCAAGAGGTCGAGCGCAGGACTCGGATGCACGGCTCGGTTGGGGCCAGATTGATGCGAGCGCTCATGGAGCTGGGACTTGTGCTCAGGGACGACACGGGTGTCTACCATCCGTCCCAGCGCGGAGCGCTCCTGATGCGCAGCCAGGCACTCTCACTGGCGGATGCGGCTCGGCATTGGGGCCGGGAAGCCTATGAAGCGTGGGCGGGGGTCGCTCGATCACTGCGGACCGGAGAGTCCGCCTTCGAGAGGCAGCGAGGAGCGAGCTTCTTCGACTGGCTAGCGCACCGGCCCGCCGATCTGCAGGCCTACCATGCGGCCATGGCGACGTATGCAAGGCACGATTACCGAGGGCTGGCCAACGCGGTGGACTTCACCGTTCACGACAACATCCTGGATGCGGGCGGCGGCACTGGCGAGTTGGCGTTCGCGCTGCTGCGTTCCTGTCCTGGCTTGCAGGCGACCGTCATGGATAGGCCGGAGGTGGTCAAAGCTGCAACCCTGCCCACAGACCTGGCCGGACGATGTCGGTTTGTTGCGGGAGACCTCTTCCAGAAATGGCCCGTTGCGGCGGATGCCGTCATTCTGGCGAGGGTAATCCACGATTGGCCGGACAGCGACGCGGTGCGAATACTGCGGCGTGCCCGTGATGCGATGCCCAGGGACGCGACGCTCTACGTGATTGAGCTGGTCCTAGACGACTCGACCGGCGATGGTGGTCTGCTGGACCTGCACATGCTCGTCATGACCCGGGGCGCTGAACGCACGGAGGCGCAGTTCAGGAACCTCTTTGCCCAGGCTGGATTCGGCCTGCTCGACGTGATCGACACGGCGTCCGTAAGCTCAGTCATCCGGGCGAGAGCGATATGAACGATCCTACTGGCGTGTCCTGGATCACGGCACAACTCAGCGATATACCAGCGCAAGCTGACGCAGCCCTCATGCTGAGACATGCCGAACGGGAGGCTATTCCGCCCGGGACCTTCGGCGTCGACGTGCCGCTGACCGCCCGTGGAGTCGCCTCGGCGGAGCGACTAGGAGCGATGCTGTCTGACCTAGGGGTACAGGTAGGGGTCACTACCAGCCCGGTACCGCGGTGCGTGTCGACGGCGC
>JAJDZR010000175.1 GCA_022824545.1 Chloroflexota bacterium | reverse complement strand
TGCTCTGTGGCAAAAAGAGCCATCTGAGAGGAAGCAGGAAACAGGTCCGCCCATCACCCCCTCTCTATCGCTCCGCGATGGAGAGGGGGCCGGGGGGTGAGGACTGCGCTCGCCGTTAGCTGCGGCCGTGGCAGCGCTTGTACTTCTTGCCGCTCCCGCACGGACACGGCGCGTTGCGCCCAACCTTTGCCGTGCCGCCGGCCGCCGGTCGTCCCATCACCGGCTGCGGACGGATCGCGCCGCGTCCGACGTGATGCTGCGTCGGTGCTGCCGCGGCGGCAGCGGCCGGCGCCGGCTGCCGCGCCGGGAGCGGGATCCCTTGCTCCAGCGCCCGCACGCGCCCGACCTCATCGGCCACCCGCGCCATCCGCGACCACGTGGCGGAGAAAAACTGCTTGTATGACGAGCAGAAGTAGGTCAGCTCGTTGTGGCTGCCGCCGCCGTTGATCCGGTAGCGTGGGCACTCGCCGTGGCACAGCGGCCGCCACTGGCAGCGTGTGCATTCCTCGTTGACCTCCGGCTTCATGCCGTTGAACTGCCGGAACAGCGGCCCCGACACCATGTCGGCAATCGTCCGCTCGTGGACGTTGCCAAGTTGCCACTCCGACTCGACGAAGAAGTCGCACGGGTAGATGTCGCCGTTGTGCTCCAGCACCAGGTAGCCACAGCTGACGGCCAGTTGGCACATCTCCGCCGGCATACCGAGTGCCATTTGGATGATGTTGTCGAAGTAGCGGATCCGCAGCTTGTGGTAGCCGATCTTCACCCACTCGTCAAACACATCGGTGAGAAACCGACCGTACTGCTCCGGCGTAATCGAGTAGTCGGTGAGTTCGCCGACGTGCGGATGCTCGGCCGGCAGCCGCTCCATGCACGGAATGAACTGCAAATCGTAGAGATCGTTGTCCACCAGGTAGTGCAGCAACTCGCGCGGTCGCTCGACGTTGCTCTGCGATACGACTGTCAGGATATTGAACGGCACGTCCCGGGCGCGGAGCAGATCGAGTGCGTGCAGCACCTTGCTATGCGTGGCACGTCCGCGCGTGTCATAGCGATAGGTGTCATGCCAATCCGCCGGACCGTCAACGCTGATCCCGACGAGAAAGCCGTTGTCGTGGAGGAACTGTGCCCAGTCCTCGTTGAGCAGCGTCCCGTTCGTCTGTAGGGCATTCGTGATCGGCACCGCGCGGCCATTGCTCGCCGCGTCGGCCACCTCCCGCTGGACGGACACCGCCTCGCGGAAGAAGTCCAGCCCCATCAGCGTCGGCTCGCCGCCTTGCCAGTTGAAGGCCAGCATCGGGCTGACGGCGGCGTACTGCTCGCAGAACGTGCGAAACGTCTCGATGGTGAGCGCCGGGTGATCCTTCCAGGGGTAGATTTCCTGCTTCTCGAGGTAGAAGCAGTAGGTGCAGCGTAGATTGCAGCGGCTCGAAGCCGGCTTGATGAGCACGCTCAACGGCCGGCGTACCCGCTTTGCCATCGTGCCTCCTCCCCGCTCGTCAATCCACAGCCCGGCCTGAGTATACCTAAGCGCAAGCTCCGGCGGAAGCCGGAATCCAGGATCAGGGAGGGGATAATTCAATTTAGATATGATATGCTTGCATTCTCTTTCATAATGTGGTATATTATCACAACGGTGCGTTGCACGGAGCGGCGTCCGGTCTGGGAGAGGTAGATGACAGCACTAGCCCACGGCGAGCGTCAGCAGCGCGTGAGCGACGAGCAGCGCGAATCCATCTGGAGCGTCAGCAAAGGCGTCAAGCACGTCTATTTTGCACTCTTCATCTTGCAGTTCAGTGCCGGTACAATATGGACGATGCTGCAGGGTGCGGAGTCGGTATCGGCAGTCTGGCACGATCTGTCGTCACTCGCGATCACGGCGGCGGCACTGTCCATGGTGGCGACGGAGACGGGGAGGTATCTGATGGTATTGGCAGCAGCGTTCGAAGAATGGCGCGAGAAGCGCCGGCAGGAGCAGATCGCCAGGGCTGTCGCATCAGCGACAGCAGAGGTGGCAGCGGAGACGTTGCGTGAAAACGATGCCGAGTGGGAAGCGTGGCTCCAGCGGCGGATGCAGGCCGAGCGGCGCGGCGAGCCGTTCGCGGAGCCGCCGCCATCGGCCCGTCGCCGTGCCGCGGCAGCCACCGAGTAGCAAAGATGCGCTGGCCGGCCGCCGCGGCCGGCCGCGCCCCTACAAATCAGGCCGGCCGACGTACAACTCGCGGTTAGCCAAGGGCAACGGGACGCGGCGTCCGTCCTGGCGGTGAGATTCCACAAAGCCTAGGATCATCTCTTGGCTGCGGTGTGCCAAGCGGGCGTGGCCCTGCGTCTCGCGCCCCGTGTCCAGCGCCTCCACGATGTCCTCGATGCCCTTCACCGTCCCGCTGATCCGCGGCGTGTCGGGGAATGGCACCTCTGCCAGGACCCCGTGCCGGTCATCCGCCCGGCGCAGTTGGACCTGGGCGCCGTTGTTCAGGGTCCGCACCGCGCCCTTGGTGCCGATCACCTCGAACTCCGTCCCCAGTCCCGTGACGACGTAGCCAGGGATACCGTTGCTGAAGCCTACATAGGCGGAGGTCACCCGTGGATCCGTGGCGAGGTGGTTGCCGGAGAACTCCACGCCGCCGAGGTCAACGGTACTCTGCACCAGCTCGATGGTGGGATCGCCCGCCAACAGCAGCAGCATGTCGGAGGTGTGCGTCAGCCCCCACTGCGCCGAGCTAGGAGCCGTATGCGCCGTAATCCCGCGCACCTCGCCGATCTCACCACCGGCAACCAGCTCGCGCAGCCGGTGATACAGTGCCATGTACCGGCGCTGGGCA
The DNA here is from genome assembly GCA_022824545.1 of Chloroflexota bacterium. Lineage (GTDB taxonomy): Bacteria > Chloroflexota > UBA11872 > UBA12225 > JAJDUF01 > JAJDUF01. The sequence continues at coordinate 5,203 of JAJDZR010000175.1, read as the reverse complement.
CCGTAGTTGAACTTCACGCCATGCGCCTCGCAGGCAGCGACGATGTCATCGGCCTCGGCCATCGAGCAGCAGAGCGGCTTTTCGCAGTAAATCCCCTTGACACCGTGCTCGGCGGCGTAGACGACGATCTCGCGGTGTGTCGCCGGCCGCGTCGCCACGCTGACGATGTCCAACCGCTCCCGCTCGATCATCTCCCGGTAATCCGTGTAGGCGTGCTGCGCTCCATATCGCTGCCGGATCGCCTCCGCCTTCTCCGGGATCGCATCGGCCACCGCCACCAAGCTCGTCCGTTCGACCGCCACGTAACCCGCGGCGTGCGAGAAGGGTATCCACAGTTCGCTGTGGGGATGGTCCCGCACCTCGTCGTCAATGGTCGCCCCCATCCGACCGCAGCCGATCAGACCAACCCGATACTCCCGTGCCATTATCGTCCTCCCTCGCTCCTTCCACCCGGCACTGCACCACCTCGGCGGCGAACAGGCCGAGGCCGGCAACAAACGCACCGCTCGCAGTGTACCGCGCCGCCTCGCACCAGCCAACAGGCGAGTTTGGGCCTATCCCAGCGTTCGGCGACGCATGTGTGTCCTGTGCTGACAGCCCAAGCGCCTTGCTATAGACTGGACTACGACCGAGGCACCGTTGATGCTGCCCGGTCATTCGCGCCCGCGCGAATCCATGTCCCCTTGCCCAGCGGGGGGGCCATAGGGGGGCAGTATCCGCCCGGCAAGAGAGTAACCGATGGCGCTTCTAACCGCTGCTGGCATAGGATTCGTGCTTGGCGCTATTGTCGGCTTCATCTTCCAGGCCACGGTCATGTACGTGGTGAACCCGGTGACCGCTCTTGTCGGCACAGGCTTGATGTTCGGCGGCACGGGGGCACTGGCCAGTCTCGGTCATACGCTCATCGCAAAGTTTCTTGCCCCGTTGGCTGCGAAAGCGCCAGCGCCGATGAGCCGGCAGCAAGGCAACCTCCAGGCCGGGAAATATCCGATAGTGCTCATCACCGCTGTCGTCGCAGGAGGCTTGATCGGCGCCGTTATCGGCCTGGTATTCCTGGCGGCTACCTTTCCTGGACAGGCTGAAACGGCAGACTTCATAGTTATCACCTCGATGTTCAGTGTCACTGGAGCAGGGTCCAGCCTCGGCCACGTCTTCATCGCCAAGTATCTATACCGTTGGCTGACGAACGGCACGCGGCAGTGACACCGGCGTAGTGAGCAACGCCAGGCACACGACCAACCCACTTGTGAGGAGGAAGCACAATATGAGTGCCACCATGCAGATCAATCGGGTGCAGTCCGTGACGACCGGCATCCCCGGCCGAGCGCTCAACAGCGCCCGCACCAACCATTTCGTCATTGACCACGCCGGGCACGCCGGCGGTCCCGCCGAGGCGCTGACCCCGGCGGAGTCGTTCTTGGCCGGCGTCTCCGCGTGCGGGGCACTCCTGGTCGAGGGCCGCGCCGCCGAGGACGGTCTCCCGTTGCAGCGGGCCGAGGTCGCCATCGAGGGCGCACGACACCCCGATAACCTCGCCGACTTTGCCAGCGTCAGCCTCCGCTTCGACCTCCACGGCCTCTCGCAGCAGCAAGCCGAGCAGCTTGTCGGCGTCTACAAAGACCGGTGACCGCTCTACCGAGCGGTTGCCGTGGCAACCAACGTAGCGATCACCGTCGTCGCCCACCCCGCCGAGCAGGCGACCTAAACCCGGCGTCTCGCCTCCCGGCCTCTGTAGGGGGCAACCCTGGTGGTTGCCCTCGTCCCCCCGCATTGCGGGGGGGCCATAGGGGGGCGAGCAGGAAGTAGGTATACTCGGCATCACACGAACGCCTCCGCTCGTGAGCGGACGTAGGGAGGTGCGATATGGCAGAAAAAGCGCGCGTCGCGGTCATCGGGACAGGCTGGTGGTCTACCTATACGCACATCCCGGGCCTGATCGAGCACCCCAATGCCAAGCTAGTCGCCCTCTGCGACCGCAACCCGGACGCCCTCGCCGTGGCCGCCGAACGCTACGGCATTGACCGGACCTACGACGACGTCGGCGAGTTGCTGGCCAACGAGGAGCTAGATGGCGCCGTCGTCGCTGTCTATCACGCCGCACACTACGCCGTCGCCCGGCAGTGCCTCGAAGCCGGGCTACACATCATGCTCGAAAAGCCCATGGTGCTGACCGCCCAGGACGGTCGCGCCCTGCTCGACCTGGCGGCGGCCCAGGAGCGCGAGATCATCGTCGGCTATCCCTGGCACTTCACCGATGTCACGCGCACTGCCCGCGACGTGCTCGCCTCCGGTGAGCTTGGCCCCGTGCAGCACACCTCCTGCCTGTTCGCTTCGATGGTCGTGGAGTATTACCGCTCCAATCCGGAAGCCTATCGTCCGGTCTTCCAGTTCCCCGTGACCGGTCCCGGCAACGTCTATGCCGACGTGCGGCGCTCCGGCGGTGGGCAGGCGCACTTGCAGATCACCCACTCCGCCGGTTCGCTCTTCTACGTCACCGGGCTACGCGCCCGCAGCGTCACGGCTTTCATGAACAACTACGACGTGCCCGTTGACCTCGTGGATGCTATGGCCGTGCAGTACGACGGCGGCGCGGTGGGCGTGTTCGGCAGCACCGGCAATATCGGCGTGGGTGATGCCGGCCAGCTCGATATTCGCGTCTACTGCGCCAACGGCTACCTACTGCTGGAGCAAGTGCAGGGCACCCTGACGGTACGCAAGCACGACGGCACGGAGCGACGCTACGGTCCCCTAGAGGGTGACGAGTCGTATCCGCGCTTTGCCACCGCCGCGAACCTGGTGGACGTGATCCTCGGCCAAGCGCCGAATCGCTCGCCGGGCGAGGTCGGACTGCGGGTAGTCGAGCTACTGGACGCCGCCTACCGTTCGGCCGACGGCGGCGGTCAGCCCGTAGCGGTGCGCGATCTCTACCGCTAAGACCGAAAGGGAGCTTGCACCTCACCCTCAACCTCTGGACTCCCGCTTTCGCCGGAGTGACGCGGGGCAGTGTGGCCGCCTTGCGCCGCTGGAATTATTCCGCTTGCCGCCGGCGGAGTTGCTCCCGGAGCCGCCGCAGCGCGGTTTCGGCCAACTGGCGGGCCGTGTGCTCCGCCGCCGCCCGGTCTTCCGCCAACTCGCGGGCCGCCCGTTCGGCCGCCGCGCGATCTTCGGCAGCGTCACGCTGGTCCTGCAACTCCACTGGAGTGGGCAGATACTTCCCGGCCACCGGGTCGTATACCCGCAACTGGCCCTCCTCCCAGCACAGGTCCAAGCCCAAGACCGGACTGTGCCCCCACCGCACCCCGTCCGGCTCCTCATTGATCGTGATGGGTTCGTACACCCCGTCCACCAGCCGATCCCCGGCCAGCGCCGCATCGTGATACCGCCCCCCAGTGTGGTCGAACCGCCAGTATTCCCGCACCCCATAGCCGGCGTATCCGGTCCGCTTGACCGTGTAATCGCGCCGTCCGGTGCTCCGCGAGGCCACTTCCAGCACAAAGTCCGGCGGCTGCCCCACTTCGCTAATCACATAGCCGTTGCGCGCCACGATGGCGTCCGGATTGACACCGAACGCAACCACACAATCCGGGGCCAGCCGCTCCGCGTCGTTGCCGGCTTCATGGCGGAGATAGCCCTGGCCGGAGATCAGGACATCGGTGCGCGCGGCAAAGTGGGCACGGAGGATGCTGTCGAACGCCACCAGCCGGTCATATTGCTGCATATCGGGTATCCGCGGCGGGTCGGGCAGCGGCTCCAGGTGCGCGTACTCGCCGGGCGGTGGGGGGTGGAGCGCGGTTCTGGCGGTCATCGGAGACCTCGTGCGGGACGGGCTATTCGCGCGGTAACGGTGAGGACTACCCCGGCAATAGCAGTATAGCCAACCGAGCGCCGCGGCGCCGGCCCTTGCCATAGGGGCGCAACATGTTGCGCCCGTCCCCCTGCGAAGCGGGGGGACCATAGCTCACAGGGGGAGGTTTTTCGCGTAGGGGCGTCCCTTGTGGGCGCCCTGGCCGCTCCCCCGTCATTCCCGCGGAAGCGGGAATCCACCTCCTCTCTATCGCTCCGCGATGGAGAAGGGGCCGGGTGACGGGCCAAAGCCGCGCCACACCTGGCACTATCCGTGCGGCTTTGGCCCGTCAGAGGGGTGAGGCACACCTGCTACGAGCGCAGGCCGGCCAGAATCCGCTCGGCAAGCTCCATGGTCTTCACCGCCTCGTCCAGGTTGGCCGCCGGTAGCGTCACCAGACGATCTTCTTTGACGCAGTCGAGGAAGAAGCGGTTCTGCGCTATCGTCGCCGCCGGTCCCTCCCCGGCCAGCTCCTGCGTCTGGCCGTCGTAGACGGCTACTCCTTCCGAGACACCCTCCAGGTACGCCGAGATGTCCCGTCCGTGAATCTCATACCGCTCCAGCCGGCTCCCACCCGAATATGCTGCACTCACCTGCAATACACAGCCGTTATCGAAGAGCACCAGCGCCGCGTGAACGTCCTTGTAGCGCGACAGGCGCCGCTGCACCACGCTATGCACCTCGACGACCTCGCCACCCGCCAGCGCTCGCGTGACATCAATCGCATGGATGGGACTCTCCAAGAGCATGTTGTCCATCACCTGCTCCGGCCAGCGCCCCGCGGCCTCCAGCCCGGTGATGCTCTTGTGGAACTCACCGACTAGCTGCACGATTGGGCCGCGCGCCTCGATCATCCGCCGCGCCTGCCGGATGTAGGGATTGAAGCGGCGCTGCCAGCCGACCATCCCCTTCGCGCCCGTCCGCCGCGCTGCATCGCGTAGTCCCGTCGTTTCGGCCACGCTCAACCCCGGCGGCTTCTCCAGCAGCGTATTGACCCCGCGCTCCAGACAGGGCAGCGCGCACGTGGCATTCAGGTGCGCCGGGGTCGCTACGAATACGGCGTCGAGCGTCTCCGCGTCCAGCATGTCCTCGATGGACTCGTACTGCCGCGGCACCGCAAACTCGGCCGCGACCGGCTCCCGGATCGCCGCCACCAGATCACACACCGCCACTACGTCGGTGTCTTCAAAATCGGTTAGCTCCCGGAGATACCCGCGACCGCGCCCACCGCAGCCGATCAGCGCCACCTGCAACTTGCTCATCTCCTTGCCTCGCTTCCTTTCATTTCCAGGTCCCCTCTGACCCCCCGCCGCGCAGGGGGACGGCATGTTCCCTCCCCTGTGCGTCAGCACGGGGGAG
>JAJDZR010000133.1 GCA_022824545.1 Chloroflexota bacterium | reverse complement strand
TTCCCCGCGCCGAGCTGCCGCTGGAGCGGGCGATCCGCAGCGGGGAGACGGTACGCGCCGAAGAGGTTGTCATCCGCCTCCCGGATGGGGAAACGGTGAGCACGCTCATCAACACCACACCCATCTACGGGGAAGACGGTGAGCTCGTGTCCGTCGTGGCTACCATCCAGGACATCACGCCGCTGGAAGAGCTGGAACGGCTGCGCGCCGAGTTCCTCGGCATGGTGAGCCACGAGCTACGGACCCCGTTGGCTTCGATCAAAGGCTCCGCCGCTACCGTGCTCGGCACCTCGTCCCCGCTTGATCCGGCCGAGACCCGCCAGTTCTTCCGCATTATCGAAGAACAGGCCGACCACATGCGTGACCTCATCAACAACCTGCTCGATCTGACGCGGATCGAGGCCGGGACCTTGTCGGTCGCTCCCGAACCGACGGATGTGGCGGCCGTGATTGCCCAGGCACGAGATGCATTCCTGAGCAGTGGATACCGGAATAACATTGAGGTGGACTTGCTGCCGAACCTGCCCCGCATCGGGGCGGATAAACAGCGAGTCGTCCAAGTCTTGTACAACCTCTTCTCCAATGCCGCCAAGTACTCCCGCGAGTGGTCCACCATCCGCGTGACCGCCGCACGCGAAGACCTGTACGTTGCGGTCTCCGTCACGGATGAGGGCCGGGGGATTGCTGCCGAGCATTTGCCGCGCCTGTTCAGCAAGTTCTCTCGGATTGATGACGACGACGGCCGACAGATCGGCGGACACGGGCTGGGCCTGGCGATCTGCCGGGGCATCGTGGAGGCGCACGGGGGCCGCATCTGGGCCGAGAGCGACGGGGCGGGACGCGGCGCCCGCTTTACCTTTACCATTCCGGCAGCCGCTGAGTCCGGTGTAAGTGCAACAACCGACCCCACTCTGGCCTCCACCGGTTCGGAACGGGCGCCGACGGACCTGGAACGTATTCTTGTCGTTGATGACGACCCGCAAATCCTGCGGTACGTCCGGAACACGCTCTCCGAAGCGGGATATACGCTCATTGTGACCGATGACCCGGATGAGGTAGGTCGTCTCCTCGCCGGGGAGCAGCCCCACCTCGTCCTGCTGGACTTGGTCCTGCCCGGCACCGACGGATTCGAGCTGATGAACCGCATTCCTGCAGTGCTCGAGGTGCCGGTCATCATCCTGTCCGGGCGCGGCCGGGGTCAGGATATTGCCAAGGCCTTTGACATGGGAGTCGCCGACTACATCGTCAAGCCGTTCTCCCCGGCCGAGCTGCTGGCGAGAATCAGGGCCGCCCTGCACAAGCGGGTAATGTACCAGCAGAGCAAGGCCCTGGAACCCTACCGGCTGGGAGACCTCACTATCAACTACGTGGAGCGCAGCGTCAGGATGGCCGGTGCTCCGGTCCGGCTCACCCCTACCGAATACAAGCTACTTTACGAGCTTTCCACCAACGCGGGTAGCGTCGTGACGCACGATCAACTGTTGGAGCGAGTCTGGGGTCAGGAGCACCCGGCCGATCAGCGGCTCTTGCGCTCGTTCGTGAAGAACCTCCGCCACAAGCTCGGAGATGACGCGCGGCGTCCCTCATACATCTTCACGGAGTCCGGCGTCGGCTACCGGTTGGCAAGCCCTTAGCTACATGGTTCGTACCGCTCTCTTTACGCGAGCCGGACGGCGTGCCCCGCCTCCCAGTCGGAAAAGCCGGGGCTGACCGGCCAGGCGCGGCGCCATTGACGAACAAGCGCACCGCTGGCACACTGCGGGCAGCTACGTCCGCAGGAGGTACCCATGCTGAAGGTCGGAATCATCGGTCTGGGCGGCATCGCCAACTCGCACTGTCGGGGCATCGCCGCGCTTGACCATGTCCAGGTCGTAGCGGTAGCCGATCTGATGGAGGAGCGGCGCCGCGAGTTCATGGCGCAGTACGGCATCCCCAAAGGCTACGCGACACACACGGAGCTGCTCGCGGACCCGGAGATTGACGCGGTGGGCGTGGTGCTCGGGCACATGCTGCACCACCGGCTGACCGTGGATGCCTGCCGGGCTGGCAAGCACGTGCTGGTGGAAAAGCCGATGGCCATCAGCCTGGAGCAGTGCGATGAGATGGTCGCAGCCGCGCGCGAGAACGGCGTGAAGCTGATGGTGGGCCTGACCAACCACTTCTCCCCGACCAACCGCCGGGCGCGGGAAATCCTCGATTCGGGAGAGTTGGGGCCGGTCATCACCGCCGTGAACTACATGTCCAAGCGTTGGGGCTACCCCCGCCGCCGGGCGCAGTATCGCAGTCGCTATCATGGCGGGGGGATGTGGCTTACCAACGGCGTGCATGTCGTGGACCGCTTGACCTGGTTCATGGCATCGCAAGCGCTCTCCGTGTCGGCGGCCATCGGCAATCGCTCGTACTACCAGGCCGCCGACGACTACGGATCGGCCATGATCCGCTACAAGAACGGGCAGGTCGGTCTCGCCGTGGCCGTGGCCTACAAGGACGGCGGACCAAACCACGATCTGAACATCATATGCTCGGAAGGATCGCTACACATCGGGCGTGGCGGCCTGGTCGAGGCCGGCGTCTGGGTAGGCAAGGGCGATCAGTGGGAGCGGGTCGCCGTCGAGGACGAGAGCAGCAACTTTGCCCGCGAGTGGGAAGCGTTCGCTAAGGCTATCGAGCTAAATATCGAGCCGCCGGCGTCCGGCGTCTACGGCCGGCACATCATGGAAATCCTGTTTGCCGCCGAGGAGTCGGCGCTCACCAACCAGGAGGTCCGGCTGAGTAGCGGTCCCGGCTGGTTCTCGCAGGAGTCCGGCGAGGTCGCTACCTACGAGCACGGCTGGTACTAGAGCGAGCTATTACCTACCCCCAACCCCCCTCTTTCATAGGGAAGAGACTGACGGTTGCCATGATGACTCCCCCTCTCTATCGCTCGGCGATGGAGAGGGGGCCGGGGGGTGAGGCCCGCCAGGCGCAGGGAGCACGTAGCGCATGAAGATTGTGGATGTGACGGCGCAGCCCTTTACGTACAGGTCGCAGATCGCGCGCGATTCGGAGGGACATTCCCACCCGGTTCCCGAGTACGACGCCACGGAATGCCTCGTCGAGATCAGCACCGACGAGAGTGTCAGCGGCTACTGCTTCGGAGGCAATCCCGCCGGGGCCATTCAGCACGTCGTCAAGCCGATGCTGGTGGGCGAAGACCCCTTCTACCGCGAGAAGCTCTGGCAGAAGCTCAAGCAGGCCCAGCGGGGTTCCAAGGAAGTCCTGTTCGACCGGCTCATCGGCGTGGTGGACCAGGCGCTCTGGGACCTCGCCGGCCGCGCCCTCGGCCAGCCCGTCTACAAGCTCCTCGGTGGCGCCCGCGACAAAGTACCGGCCTATGCCAGCACGATGTGTGGCGATGAGGTCAAGGGCGGCCTGAATACGCCGGCGGCCTACGGAGAGTTCGCCGCACAGTGCCGCGCAGAGGGCTATACGGCCTTCAAGCTCCATACCTGGATGCCGCCGATTCCTTGGGCGCCTGACCCCAAGCGGGACGTCGCCGCCTGTCGGGCGGTGCGAGAGCGGGTCGGTGACGATATGGCGCTCATGCTCGACTGCTTCCACCACTACAGCCGAGAGGAAGCGCTATACATCGGGAAGGAGTTGGAGCAGTTGAACTACCATTGGTTCGAGGAGCCGATGGACGAGCACAACGTCTCCTCCTATGTGTGGCTGACCGAGCGGCTCTCCATCCCGGTGCTTGGTCCGGAGACGGCCGAGGGGCAGATGTTCACGCGGGCCGAGTGGATCGTGCGCGGGGCCTCGGACATGAGCCGCGGCGGCGTCGGCGACGTGGGCGGGATCACGCCGCTGATGAAGACGGCGCATCTCTGCGAGTCGTTCGGCGTGCGGATGGAAGTGCATGGCGGCGGGCCGGGTAACTTACATGCCCTCTGTGCGATGGGCATTCCCGGGGAGTACTACGAGCGCGGGCTACTCCACCCGTTCCTCGACTACGAGCAGCGGACGCCATGGCTCAATTCCATCGTTGATCCAATGGATGAGGCGGGGTGTGTCCACGTCTCGCAGCAACCGGGCCTGGGCTGGGACATCAACTTCGACTTCATCCGCGCCAATGCGGTCACTGCCCCGCCCGGCTGAGTAGGCGTTCGCCCTTGCCGTTCCGGGAGCGAGCCGGGGGTGATGTCCAGGGCAAAGGAGCGTAGCCACCATGCTCTTTGTAGACGACTACCACATTCACTCCTCCGAAGGTGTTGAGCGCGTCTTTCACCGGCTGGAGCAGCACCCCGACAATCCCATCCACGTGTTCACCGATCCGTGGGGGCCCATCTGTGTTGACCACGGCGGCTACGAGCGCGATCCGCAGACGGGTGAGTTCGTCCTCTGGTACTACACGCGCCCCGATAACCCCCAGGGGATGCACGAGTCGGCTTTCGTCTGCCAGGCGCGCTCCCGCGATGGCATCCACTGGGACACGCCCTCGCTGGGGATACACGAGTTTCGCGGCAGCCGCGACAACAACATCTGTGTCGTGAACTTCACCGCCTCCGGCGTGTACCCCGGCCCGCACGAGCTGACCGGGCCGTGTATCGCTCGCGATCCGCTCGACCCCAACCCCGACGGTCGCTACAAGATGGCCATCTGGCGCTACAACCGCGATCGCGACCCGGAGACGGGGCAGCGCCTGTATGCCCGCAAGGACACCTCACACCCGAACGGCCTGTATACGTCCACCTCGCCCGACGGCATCCACTGGCCGGACCGGGAGCGGCTGGTACATACGTTCGCCGATGGCTTTGGCGACACGTACACGTTCATGGTGGATACCCTGCGCCGCGGCTACCGGCTCTTCGGGAAGCGCATGTACTGGGACCACGAGCGCGATATGTGGATCCGCCTCCGGCACACGACCTGGAGTCCCGATTTCGTGTCGTGGTCGCCGTTCGTGCCGATCCTGCCGATTGACGACCACGACCGCCCCCACGATCAGATTTACATGAACAACGGCTTCGTCTATGACGACATGTACCTGGGCTTCGCGCGTATCCTGCACGCGCACGACGATTGGTCTTTGGATATAGACCTGGCCTATTCGCGTGACGGCGAGGAGTGGCTACGGCCGCCGGCTGCGCGGCGTATTCTGCCCCGCGGTGCCGGCGATGCCTGGGACAGTGGCCGGATGGCGATGTTTCCATCGGCGCCGGTCCGGGAAGGTGATCGGCTCTACTTCTATCACACCGCCGGCGCCTGGTATCACAGTCCCGCCCCGCCGCGTGAGCTACCGCCGGGCACCGAGCGCCCCCGGGGCTTGTGCTTGGCAACCTTGCGCGTGGACGGGTTTGCCGGCCTGCGCGCGGCGGGCACTGGGCATATTCGCACCCGCCCGCTGTTCATGGAGCGGGAGCAGCTGCGGATCAACGTGGATGCAGGCCAAGGTGCCTGTCGTGTGGGGCTGCTCGATGAAGCCGGATTTCCTATCGTCGGCTATACCCCCGCAGATATGGCGCCGATCCAAGCCGATGCGATAGACCACCGGCTGCACTGGCGCGAGCACGACTCGGTCGCCGATCTCTACGGACGCTGGCTGTCCCTGGACATTCGCCTGGAGCGCGCCGAACTGTTCTCGGTGCGGCAAGGGAGCTAGACCGTGCCGGTCATCGCGCGGGCATGTTGCACTGCCGCGCACCCGAGTCTAGAATCCGAGTGAGACCGATGACCATCGAAGATAGTATTCGCAACCTCGCGGCAGAGTGGTCCGAGCGCCTGAGACAACGGATCAACCAGCGCATGAAGGATATGGAAGATGATGATACATCACACTTCCTAATCTACGAAGTGCTTGGGATCAGTAGTCGAGATGGCCGTCTCATTGATGAATACCAGAACAAGGGACGCTTTCTGTACCGGTATGCCGGAGCATTTCTGGAGCGGGCCGCCGTACTATGTTTTCAAGAGCGGTACCCCGATTCGAAAGCAGTCCGAATCCCTAATACGCAAGGGCAGCGGCCAAGGAATTTTGAGATTGACTGTCTGATCGGCTCGGATGCTATCGAGGTGAAATGGCGTGATGCTACGACGGACGGTGACCATATCACGAAGGAGCACACCCGAATACGGGCCGTCTGCGATGCGGGATATACGCCCATCCGCGTCATGTTCTACTACCCAAACCGGGCACAAGCAATCCGAATCCAGCAGACTCTAGAAACGCTCTACAGAGGCTTGAACGGACAGTATTATCACGGTGAGGCGGCTTGGGAATACGTTCACCGCCGGGCAGGCGTTGACCTCTTCGCAATTCTGAAAAGGATAGCTCGCGACAATGAGCTACGAGACTAGAGCCGAAGTCCATCAGGGTGACTGCCTGAGCATATTGCCGAGTATTCCCTCGCAAAGTGTTGATCTTGCCTATGTTGATCCCCCCTTCTTCACCAACAAGACCCACCGGCTCCATACACGAGATCGCTCGCAGGAGTTCTCGTTCGAAGATCTGTGGTCTTCGCATCGAGAGTATGCGGAATTTTTGCATCAGCGCCTCGTTGAGATACGCCGTGTGCTCTCGCTGACAGGTTCAGCGTTCTTCCATTGCGACCGTAACGCGAATCATCTGGTGCGTGCGCTGCTTGATGAGGTCTTCGGGTCTAGGTTCTTCAGATCGGAGATCATCTGGCACTATCGCCGCTGGTCGAACACGCAAAGAAATCTCCTCCCGACCCATCAGACGATCTACTACTATACGAAATCGGAGCAGTATACATTCAACATGCTCTGGGAAGACTATTCTCCTGCAACTAATGTGGACCAGATTCTTCAGAGAAGAACGAGGGATGCTCATAACAAATCGGTGTATCAGCGCGACGAACGTGGGAGGGTGGTTGTAAATGGGGAGAAGAGAGGGGTTCCTCTGCGGGACGTGTGGGATATACCCTACCTCAATCCGAAGGCGAAGGAGCGCACTGGGTACCCTACGCAGAAGCCGATCATGTTGTTGGAGCGCATTATCAACCTTGCAACGAATGAAGGTGATTGCGTTCTTGACCCGTTCTGCGGTAGCGGAACTACTCTGGTTGCTGCAAAACTCCTACGGCGCCATGCAATTGGGATAGATATTTCGAGCGATGCCGTTGAGCTAACTCGCAAGAGGATTCATACTCCGGTCAAGAGCGTCTCGAGCGTGTTGGAGTGGGGACGAGAATCTTATCGTAGCGTGGATGAGGCTGCACTCTCTTTGCTCCAAGGGCTTGACTATGTTCCCGTGCAGCGTAACAAAGGGATGGATGCGCTTCTAAAGCGGGGGGTGGACGGGGCACCAATTCCAGTTCGCGTCCAGCGGGACGGTGAGTCTGTCGTAGAGGCGGCAATTAAGCTATTTACGGCGGCGCGCAGCAAGAATGCGGCGGTAATGTTTCTTATCGCCAAGACTACGGAGCACCAGCAAGCACTCCTGCCCGACCTGCCGCCAGGTGTTGTCGTGGTCAATGCACCGGCGGTGGCTATCAAAGGCTATCTCTCGCTGAAGGAGGGCGCGGATAGGGTATTTGCGCCCCGATCATCTAAGTCCGATGGAGGGCTAGGCGGTGCCGGTCATCCGGTGGAACTACATGACTCGGGTGCCTAAGCTGTCTATCCCCGGCGACGTTCGCTATTGGGGTCGGCTCACCGACAAGGTCGTCATTGAGCAGCCGAGTGGGTACGTGGTGGAGGCGGCCGGGGGCGTCGTCCAACCCACCTTTCGGCCGAAAAGCCTACTGCTTGACGAACGCCAGAACCATGAAGAGGGGTAGGTGGTAGTTCTTCGTAGCAATTGGATGGCCACTCTCTAGCATCTCGTCCGTTGGGCAGACATCGGAAAGGTCGTTCAGCAATAGCCCACTCTCTTGGAAGGTCGTGATGTACTCTTCGAGCGTCCGATGATAGTAGTAGGTGTGGATGCCCCATCGCGCCAGCCCCCGATACGCGCGGATGCCCTGGCCTGACTCGAAATAGTTCCTCACCCTTTCATCGAATACTGCTCTGTACGGGTTCAGGAGCGAAAGCACCGCGCGACCGCCGGGCTTCAGCACGTCGCCAAGCGTGGCGATGTAGCCACAGTAGTCGTCCACGTCCGGTAGTACCAGGTTGCTCACCACCAAATCGAAGAACTCATGGTACTGGGGAAGCGGTCTGCTGAGATCGTGTACCAGATAGGTCGTGCTTGTCCCAGGGTCCCGTTCCTGCGCGATGGTGAGCAGGCGCGGCGCAAGATCAACGGCAGTGACCTCTGCACCCCGCTGCGCCAGCATTCTGGCGATATGCCCCTCGCCGCAGCCGGCATCTAGCACTCTGCGCCCGGCCACGTCGCCCGCGTATGCCAGCAGGTGCGGGATCAGGAGGTGCCGGATGAACGAGAAGTCCTCCTCGTGTTGGTCAGAGATGTGCTCGGCGTATTCGGTTGCGTACTCGTCATAGGGACTCGTGCGCCCGGCCATATGGGTCTCCATAGTCATTGCACATGTTGGCGCTGTACCTGCTCCTACCCATGCTACGCCGTCGGGCCCGTGGCGAGAGGGAGCGGCCGGCGCAGTCCGGGCCTGACCCCGGTCTCCCCCGGATTGAGCCACCGAGTCCGATCAACAGCGATACTTTGTACCATAGTGCGGCGAGGATCACCGGACCATAGACCATGACTGAGTCGGTAGCGCCTACCTACCTCATCGTGACGGGCGCCTCCGTTGCCCGGCGCACGCCGGAGGTGCTGCGGGCGCTCGCGCCGGTGGCAGGGCGCGTGCTCACCCTGCTCACGCCGGGGGCGCGGCGGGTGATTAGCCCGCGTGAGCTGGCGCTGGTGCCGGGACACCAAATTGTCGAGAGCTACTTCGATGCCGCGATCCTGCCGCGTCCGGTGCCGGGCGTGGTAGTGATCGCTCCCTGCACCTTCAACACCCTGAACAAGCTCGCCGCCGGTATCACCGACAATCTGGCGCTCTCTATCGCAGCCCAGGCCATCGGCCGGCGTGTCCCGCTGATCGTCGCCATCGCGGTCAACACCCCCTTGTGGACACATCCTCGCACCCAGGAGTCGGCAGCCACGCTGCGGAAATGGGGTTGCACGGTGCTTGATCCCGTAGCCACCGATGACACCCTGACGATGGCGTCGCCGGAGACCATCGCGGCAGCGGTGCGCCGGGCGTGGTCGCGATTGGAGCGCGAGTCGGCGGAAGGGCGCCGCATCTGCTCATAGCGCCCGGCGCTCCCTCTGTCCGACTGACCGGTGGTGCTATGATTCTGATAGGTGACCAAGGAGGAACCAACGATGACCGTACAGGTGTATGGCGTGAACCACATCGCCATCGAGGTGGATGACGTACAAAAGGCGGTGGCCTTCTACTCCGACGTGTTCAACCTGGAGATGCTGCGTGGCGGTGAAGGGGCGGCGTGGTGCCAGCTCGGCGCGCATCAGTTCTTGGCGATTTTCGAGGTCGAGGAGCTGCACCCGGACCGCTCGAAGCACTTTGGCATTATGGTCCGCGACGAAGCACAGCTCGCCGCCGTGCGCGAGAAGATCATCACGAAGTACGGGCTGAAGACGGAGCCGGGCTTCCGCTGCGACTTCCGCGATCCGTTCGGCAACCGCATTCAGGTCGGCGACCTCCACGACGAGTCGCTCGTCTGGATGCTGCCGTATCAAGAAGTCCAGGAAGCCGGCATCGAGTTCACCGACGACTAGGCGCCGTTGACGGTTCCCGGTCATTCCCGCTCCCACCGGCAGGACGGCTGGGTGGTGTGGTCGTGCGAAGGATAGGAGCCGGTGCCGCGGCTGCCGGGCGGCTATACTACTGTTACCGACTCTCGTCTTACCTCGCTACCGCGCGCACCGGCTGTCCGGCACGAGGTCTCCGATGGCAACCAGAACCGCCCTCCGTCCCCCCTCGCCGGGTGCGTATGCACACTTGGAGCCACTCCCCGACCCGCCGCGGATACCCGATATGCAGCAATACGACCGGCTCGTGGCGTTCGATAGCGTCCTCCGCGCCCACTTTGCCGCGCGGACCGACGTGCTGATCTCCGGTCAGGGCTACCTCCGGCACGAGGCCGGCAACGACGCGGAGCGGCTGGCACCCGACTGCGTGGTGGCGTTCGGCGTCAACCCCGCCGCCATCGTGGCGCGCAACGGCTACGTCATCAGTGAAGTGGGGCAGCCGCCGGACTTCGTGCTGGAAGTGGCCTCGCGGAGCACGGGGCGGCGCGATTACACGGTCAAGCGGGCCGGGTACGCCGGCTATGGGGTACGGGAATACTGGCGGTTCGACCACACCGGCGGCCGGTATCACGATGCGGCGCTGGCCGGGGACCGGCTGGTGGACGGGGAATACGAGCCGCTGCCGATCCATGAGGAGCCGGATGGTGTGCGGTGGGGCCACAGTCCGGTCTTGGGGCTGGACCTGTGCTGGGAGGCGGGCGAGCTGCGGGCATACGACCCGGTGGCCGGGGCCTATCTGCCGACCGCGCCGGAGCTGCAAGCCGAGCGCGATGACGAGCGGGCGGCCCGCCGGTCAGCTGAAACTCGCGCTGCTGCTGCCGAAGGCCGGGCGGCGGCCGAGCAGGCGGCCCGCCAGTTGGCTGAAGACCGAGCGGCGGCCGAGCGCACGGCCCGCCGATTGGCCGAAACCGCGTTGCGGCGGCTCCAGGAGCAGCTGCGCCGGCTGCAAGGGGAATAATCCCCGCGGTGCCAAGTTGCCACACCGCCGCTCGTTACTGCGCCGGTAACCGCAGTGGCAAGTCTGCAATCTGTACCATCATTACCAACTGCGGCATAATCCGTTTACAACTCAATGATGGCTGGGCCGGGAGAGGTGGAGCGTGCTGAGGACGGAGTTAGCGCAGCGGATCAAGGCGGCCGCCTACTTGACGGGTGAGTTCACCCTGCGGTCCGGGCTGGTCAGCTCGTTTTACTGGGACAAGTACCGCTTCGAGAGCGATCCCGTCCTTCTGCAAGCGGTCGCCGCGGCGCTGGAAGAACTGTTACCGTCCGACTATGATCGGCTCGCCGGGCTGGAGCTAGGCGGCATCCCCCTCGCCACCGTGCTCTCCCTGCGTACCGGCAAGCCGGCACTCTACGTGCGGAAGGAAGCCAAAACCTATGGCACCTGCAACCTGGTCGAGGGCGGCTTTCGCCGCGGAGAAACCGCCGTCGTCATAGAGGATGTCATCACCAGCGGCGGGCAGGTGGTCGCCTCGGTAGAAGAGGTCCGGGCGCTGGGCCTCGTCGTGAACGATGTACTGTGCGTGATTGATCGGCAGCAGGGCGGCGGCGAAAACATCGGCGCTATCGGCTGCTCGCTCTCGTCGGTGTTTACCCTGGACGCGCTCGAACGCTTGGCCGGCGATGACCCCCTCGCTGCCAGTGGCTAGTGGAGTGGGGGAGTGAGGTGGAGGCCGCTGTAGGGGCAACCCTTGTGGTTGCCCTCGAACCTAGCCGCAGTCTAGGGCGTCCACAAGGGACGCCCCTACGGCTTGGCCCGCAGCTATCCCTGTCGGCCCGATATGCAGGGTTGGCTCGAAAGGAGCAGCGCATGGCCAATGCAGCCATCCGCGTGGATGGCATCACCTACACCTACGGCGATCTTGTTGCCGTGGACAACATCAGCTTTGCGGTCGGGCGCGGCGAAATCCTGGGCTTTCTGGGACCCAACGGCGCCGGCAAGTCCACCACCATCAAGATGCTCACCGGTCAGGCGCGGCCAAAGACCGGCAGCATCACCGTGCTCGATAAAGATGTCACCAAACACCACGTCGAGGTGCAGTCCAGGATCGGCGTGTGCTTCGAGGAGAAAAACCTCTATCTCAATATGTCGGGCCGCGAGAACTTGGAGTTTTTCGCGCGCCTCTTCGGGATCAAGGGGTTTAGCGCGGATGAGCTATTGCAGAAAGTCGGGCTTGCCGACCGCGCCGACGACCGCGTGAAGGGCTACTCCAAGGGCATGCAGCAGCGGCTGATGATGGCGCGGTGCCTGGTGAACGGCCCCGACGTGCTCTTCCTCGACGAGCCGACCGACGGGCTGGACCCGGTGTCGGCGCAAGCCATCCGACAGGTGATCCGCGAGGAAGCGGACCGCGGGGCGGCAGTGCTGCTCACCACCCACGACATGGACGAGGCCGATAAGCTCTCCGACCGTGTGGCGTTCATCAACGAGGGGCGCATCGTCGCGCTGGACACGCCGGAGAACCTGAAGCTCGCGCACGGGCAACGGTCGGTGCGCGTGCGGATGCGCGCGGCTGGAGATGTGCGGGAGCAGATCATCTCGCTCGACGCGCCGGGTGCCGGGGACCGGCTCAAGGAGGCGCTCGGCTCCCAGGACTTGCTCACCATCCACACGGAAGAGGCCACCCTGGAAGCCATCTTCATCAAAGTCACCGGCCGCGGTCTCGACACATGAACACGGACGGCCACGTATCGCGGGCGGCCATCGTGGCGGCCATCCTGCGTAAAGACCTCGCGGCGCACACGCGCGACCGCTTCTTTGTCTTTGTGACGGCCTTGGGGATTGTGGCCTACGTGGTCGTCTTCTGGCTGCTGCCCAACTCCGTAGACGAGACGATCACGGTGGGAGTCCACCAAACCGGGATGGATGAGGTGTTCGAGCAGGCCGTGGCCACGCAGGGCGCCGGCATCGAGTTTGTCATGTTCGAGACCTCGGGGGCGCTCCAGGCCGCCTTAGGCCTCAATGAGCGTGAGGCCGAGGAGCAGCTTGCTATCGGCCTGGACTTTCCCGCCGACTTTTTGCAGCGCGTTGCCGCCGGCGAGCAGACGACCGTACAGGTCTACGTTGATGCGGGTGTGCCGCCGGCCATCCGCCGGGCGATGTCCAGCCTGGTACGCGAGATGGCCTATGCGCTGACGGGAAACGCCCTGCCGGTCGCCGCGCCGGCGCAGGAGACGGTGATTCTCGGCGAGGATCGCGCCGGCGACCAAGTGCCGCTGCGCGAGAAGATGCGGCCGCTCGCCGCCTTCCTCATCCTGATGGTCGAAGTGATGGCGCTCGGCACGCTCGTCGCCAGCGAGGTGCATAGCCGCACGGTGAAGGCGGTCCTCGTGACGCCGACCAGGACGGCCGACTTCCTGATGGCCAAGGGCCTGTTTGGCACGGCCCTCGCCTTTGTGGAGGCGACGCTGGTCATGCTGTTGATCGGCTCGTTCGCCCGCCAGCCGCTGATCCTGCTCACCGCGCTGCTGCTCGGCGCAGTACTCGTTACCGGCTGCGGACTGATCGCCGGAGCGTCCGGCCAGGACTTCATCGGCATGGTCTTCTACAGTATGATCTTCATGATCCCCTTGCTGATACCCGCGGTGGCAGCACTCTTTCCGGGGAGCGCGTCCATCTGGGTCCAGGTCCTACCCTCCTACGGGCTGGTGCAGGCCATCGTCGGCGTAAGCTCCTACGACGCCGGCTGGTCGGAAGTCCTACCGTACCTGGGGATGCTCCTGGCGTGGTGCGTGGCCGTCTTCGGCGTGGGGTGGTACGTTCTCAAGAGGAAGGTTGAGGCGCTATGAACGGAGTGCGCGTCTGGAACGTGCTACGCAAGGACCTCCGGTTGGGGCCGCGCTCCCCGCTCTTCCTCTACGCCTTCGTCGTGCCGGTGGTGCTCACGGTGCTCATCCGAGGGGTGTTCGGCAACCTGTTCGAGCCTACCCCGCGGCTCGGCATCGTGGATGAGGGACAATCGAGTGTCACCCAAGCCGTGCGGGACATCGAGGGTATCGAGGTCACCTTCCCGGAATCGGCTGACCGGCTGAAGACGCTGGTGGAGGCGAACGATCTCGATGCCGGGCTGATCCTCCAGCCGGGCTTCGACGCCGCCCTGCGGGCCGGCGACCGGCCGAGCCTCCAGTTCTTTGTGGGTGGTGAGAGCCTGGCAGCCAATCGGATCATTTTGGGCGTGACCGCGGTTGATCTGATCCGGGGAGTGGGCGGAGCACCGGCGCCTATCGAGGTCGCCGTGACGACCGTGGGCGAGGGCGACGCGGTACCCATCGTCAATCGCCTGCTGCCGTTGCTGATGTTGTACGCCGTCTGGATCGGCGGAGGATTCGTGCCGGCCGCCAGCCTCGTCGAGGAGAAAGAGCGCCGGACGCTTCAGGCATTGCTCGTCACGCCGACGCAGGTAGCGGACGTGCTCGTGAGCAAGGGTGTGCTGGGTGTTGTGCTGGCGTTGGCCGCCGGAATAGTCACCCTGGCCATCAACAACGCCTTTGGGTCGCAGCCGGCCGCGCTCCTCCTGACACTGGCGCTCGCTGCGCTCATGTCCGCCGGGATTGGCCTGCTGTTCGGCTCGTGGGCGCGGGACACGAACATGCTCTTCACGGCGGCGAAGGCCAGCGGCGTCCTGCTCTTCGCGCCGGTGGCCTTCTTTATCTGGCCCAACCTCCCGCAATGGATTGCGAAGGTCTTCCCGACGTACTACTTCCTCGCACCGCTCTTCGAGATCGCCGTCAAGGGCGCATCGCTGGCCGATGTGTGGCCGGAGCTAGGTATCGGCCTGGCGATCTGCGCGGTGCTCTTCATGGCCGTGTTTGCCATGGGTCGCCGCCTGGAACTGAGCCTGGTCACCGCCTAGGCAATGGCTAGGCTACTACGCCGCCCCGCTCTACCCGCTCCAGCATCTCGCGGGCGCGGTTCAGACTGGCGGCCGTGGCGCCGCCGAGCATCTGCGCGATCTCGGAGAGCCGTTCCTGCTCGGCCAGCTCTTGCACTGTCGTCGTGGTGCGGTTCTCGTGCTCTTGCTTGGCGATGTAGTAGTGGCTCTGGCCGTAGACCGCGAGCTGCGGCAGGTGGGTCACGCACAACACCTGATGCTGGGCGGCCAACTCGGCGAGCTTCTCACCGAGCACCCGGCCGCTCCGGCCGCCGATGCCCACGTCTATCTCGTCGAAGATCAGCGTCGGGGTGCGATCCACGCCGGAGAGAATGGACTTCAGCGCGAGCAGGATGCGGCTCATCTCGCCGCCCGACGCGATGCGCGCCACCGGTTTGAGCGGCTCGCCGGGGTTGGGCGCAATCCGGAACTCCACCGTATCCATACCGCTGTCGTCCCAGGCGAGCAGGGTTCCAGGCGCCGGCTCTCCGTCTAGCGCCAGTATGTCTTCCGGGGACCAGGGCACGCCGTCCGGGTCGGGCTGGCACTCCACCGCGACCTCGAACGCCGCCGACAGGTTCAGATCGGCCAGCTCATCGGCCACCGCCGCTGCCAGTTGCCGGGCAGCCCGCCGACGCGCCCGCGATAGGCGAGTTGCGTGCCGGCCCAGCTGCGCGGCCAGGTCCGCGGCCTGCGCGGCCAGTTCGGTCAGACGCTCGTCCCGCCGCGTCAGGCCCTCCAGTTCTGCCGCTGCCGCTGCGCCGTAGGCCAGGACCGCCTCGATGGTGTCGCCGTACTTGCGCTGCAACGACCGGATCAGGTCCAGCCGCTCCTCTACCTCAGCCAGCCGCGCCGGATCGGCCTCGACACCCTCGGCATAGGCACGGAGCGAGCGACCGACCTCCTCGACCAGCGCCGTCGCCTCGGCCAGCATAGTCTCGGTTTCGGCGAGCGTCGGATCAATGGCGGTCAGCGCGTTGAGCTGCCGGGCGGCGTCCCCCAGTTGATCCAGCGCCCCGGCCTCGCCCTCAGAGCCGGTGAGCTGCGCGTAGGCGCTGGCCGTGGCGCTGGCAAGCTGCTCGGCGTTGAGCAACAGGTGTCGCTCCTGCTGCAAGGCCTCGTCTTCGCCAGGCTGCACGTCGGCGCTGGCGATCTCGTCTACTTGATATCGGAGCAGGTCTACGCGGCGCGCCAACTCGCGCTCGTCTTGCTGCATCGCGCGCCACTGTCGCCGCGCGTCGCCCAGCGCCGCTGCCGTGTCGCGTATCTCCGCGCCGAGCGCCTCCAGCCCGCCGAAGCGGTCGAGGAGCTGGAGCTGCGTTGCCGGCTGTAGCAGCGACAGGTGCTCGGTCTGCCCGTGAATGTCCAGCAGAAAGCGGCCCAGCGCCGCTACCGTGTGCAGCGGGACGGCCCGACCGTTCACCCTCCCGATGCTCCGCCCGTTGGGGCGGATGTCCCGCGTCAGGATGAGTTCCAGCGGGCCGGTATCCGGCGCTGGTCCGTCGTCGTCGGTATCGAGCAGTCCGCGTTCCGCCAGGAGCGCATGCAGGGCCGCCGGTGGCTCGGCGAGCGAGAACACCGCCTCGATGTGCGCGTGCGTGGCCCCGGTGCGGACATCGTCCGCGCCGCCGCGGCTGCCGAGCACGCGGCTGATCGCGTCAATAATGATGGACTTGCCGGCCCCGGTCTCGCCGGTCAGCACGTTGAGGCCGGCGCCGAACCGGATATGCACGTGAGCCAGCAGCGCAAAGTTCTCGATGGTCAGTTCGTGCAGCATGGTGCCCTCGGTAGCCGCCAGCCATCAGCTATCGGTCGTCAGCTAACCGCCTTCCGGTGCCGAAGGGAGCAGCGGGGCGCGTTGCAAGCCCGGCACCAGCACCCGATAGAAGTAGTGACGGCCGCGTAACCGGGCCAGCAAGCATGGATACGGCGCGATGGTCGCCTCGATGACATCCTCGTTCTGCAGCGCAATCGTCCGCTGCCCGTCAATGGCGAGCACCGCCTCGTGATCGAAGACGGCGCGCACCCGCAACGGCGCTCCCTCTGGAACGATCAAGGGGTTAGGGAAGCTCACGAACGGCAGTACCGGGCTGACGATGAGCGCCCGCATATCCGGCGGGAGCACCGGCCCTAGGTTGGCGAGGTTGGAGCCGGTAGAGCCGGTCGGCGTGGCGAGAATCAGCCCGTCGGCCGCGTAGGTCGTGACGTACTCGCCGTGAATCCATAGCTGGAGACGCACGACGCGGTTGGCCCGCCCCCGGCTGATGAGCGCCTCGTTCACGGCAAGGTATTCGCCCACCACTGCCCCCGCTCGCCGGTGCGTGATGGCGAGCAAGGCCCGCTCCTCGCACCAGTAGTCGGCCGCCAGCAAGCGCGGGAGCGCGGCGGCTACTTCATCCGCCTCGACCTCGGCGAGGAATCCGAGCTTGCCAAAGTTGACGCCGGCCACCGCCACGCCCAACGGCGCCGCCAGCCGCAGGGTGCGGATGATGGTCCCGTCGCCGCCGAAGGTGAGCACCAAGCCCGTGCCGGGTAGGCTGGTGCTCACCGCCGCTTCTTCCCAAGCGGATTCCGTCCAGGTCTCGATACCCGCGGCCCGAATCCGCTGGGACAATGCCGCGGCTAGCTCGACCGCTTCCGGTTTTCGCGGCTGGTACACCAGCCCGATACGCTTTGCTTGCGCTGCTGCCATTGTTGAGCGCCCGGTGCCCGGCAGGGAGCCAGCGGTGGCAGGTGATCCCAGGCAACGCTGTGCCGTGCTGCCCTGCCTCCTCTCCACCCGATTGCCTGCTGCGAGCCAACCGCCACCGGCGGCGGCGTGCCTGGGTCGGCCGGTGAGCCGAGGGCAAGCTCCCCGCGTTGTTATACTGGATAGCGACGATTGGTGAGAAGTATGAGGGACGCGAAGACGGTATCGCCCGGGCAGCCCATCAGACGCACGTCGCCGCCGAGCCGCCCCGCTGCGGAGACGGCCCGCCTGGGTGACGCGATCTACGAGCGGGACATCCGGCCGCAGGTTGAGGTGGACCACATCGGAGCGGTCGTTGCCATCGACGTAGAGAGCGGGAGCTGGGCCATCGGCGAGGACGAGATTGCCGCCACGGACCGCCTGCAGGGCGAGCGCCCCGACGCCTATGATGTGTGGTGCCTGCGGGTCGGCTATCGGGCACTATACAGTTTTGGAGGTGGCTCCCTGCGGAGGGGCGAGTGATCCATGGCGCGGTGAACGCGGCATATGAAGCCGTCGTTCGCCTTACAGTGCAAGGTCCATCGGGCCAGGCGCGGGAAATAGAAGCCGTGGTCGACACCGGCTACAACGGCTTCCTGACCCTGCCCCCAGCCTTGGTAACGGAGTTGGGCCTGGTCTATCGTGACCGAGGCCGCGCTATTTTGGCCGACGGCAGCGAAGCCTTATTCGATATCTATGATGTCGCTGTGCTCTGGGACAAACGACTGCGAAATACCAGGGCCAGCGCCGCTGACGCCACCCCGCTTGTCGGTATGCGGCTACTCCATAGCCACAGCTTGTACGTGGAAGTTGAGGATGGCGGCAGCGTCGTCATTCAGGCTAGAGAGTAGCTGAACTCCCAATCATCCCCCACTTTTCCTGCTCCGCGGTTACACCAGCAGGCCAGCGCTGGCGGTTCGGCGGCGTGCCTCGGTCGGCCGGCGAGCCGAGGGCAAGCTCCCCGCGTTGTTATACTGGATAGCGGCGATTGGTGAGAGGTGGCGGCCCGGCGGCGGTGTCCGCTGTCACCCACGCCTATATGGGCAAGTGGCGGAATCGGCAGACGCGCTAGCCTTAGGAGCTAGTCCCGCAAGGGGTCAGGGTTCAAATCCCTGCTTGCCCACCATCCCTCCGGCCCCGCTCCGCCACCGAGCGATAGAGTGGGCGAGACCGCTGTAGGGGCAACCCTTGTGGTTGCCCGTTCTCCTAACCCGTCCGCGATGCTACGGCCGCTGACGGGGACGCAGGAAAGCCGGGATATCCAGAGGATCACGGCCGCGCGGAGCAGCGCTTTCCGGGAGACCACGCGAGCGGACGCGGGAGCTAGTACTCTCCGCGCGCTGCCGTGGCATAACAGGCATCCGCTCGGTCGGCATGGCCGCTTGCGATTCGAAGCCGGTGCCAATCACGGTGATCTTCACCGTGCCCTCATTCTCCGGATCAATCACCGCCCCGAAGATGATGTTCGCTTCGGAAGCGGCCGCGTTGGAGATCACGTCGGCGGCCTCGTTGACCTCCGCCAGGGTCAGGTCTTCGCCGCCGGTGATGTTGAACAGGATGCCGCTCGCGCCATTGATCGCAATATCGAGCAGCGGGCTGGCGACGGCCTCCTTGGCTGCTTCCACGGCACGGTCCTCCCCGGAGCCGTGCCCAATGGCCATCAATGCCGATCCCGCATTGGCCATGATGGCCCGGACGTCGGCAAAGTCCAGATTAATCAGCCCCGGCACCGTAATCAGATCGGAGATGCCTTGGATCCCTTGCCGCAGCACATCGTCGGCCAGCTTGAATGCATCCGTGAGCGTAGCGTTCTTGTCGGCAACATTCAGCAAGCGGTCGTTGGGGATGGTAATGAGGGTATCCACTTCGGCTTGCAACTCGGCAATGCCGTCTTCGGCTACCTGACGCCGGCGAGCGCCCTCGAACTTGAACGGCCGCGTGACCACGGCGATGGTTAGGGCACCCATGCTCTTGGCGAGTTGGGCAATTTTCGGCGCGGCGCCGGTGCCCGTGCCGCCACCCATGCCCGCAGCGACGAACACCATGTCGGCGCCTTGCAGCACTGCTTCCAAGTCTTCCAGGCTCTCCTCGGCGGCCTTGGCGCCGATCTCCGGCTTGCCGCCGGCGCCCAAGCCCTTGGTGCTCTTGTCGCCGATATGAACGGTCGTCGGCGCGGCCGAGCGCACCAGCTGCTGGGCGTCGGTATTCACCGTAATGAAGTCAACGCCCCCGATCTGCGTTTCGATCATGCGGTCAATGGCGTTGCTACCGCCGCCGCCAATGCCGACGACCTTGATGAGCGCGTACTGACCAAGCTCCGGTGCCATCCCCGGCCCGTCGTCGGTTTCCTCGCTACCTCCCACCGCCCGAATACGATCTGGCATCATGGCCATAGTGTGCTCCCTCTCGCAGTTGAGACTGGACACGGCCAACTCAACGTCCCCAACTGTACCATCTCTCCTACCGAGCCGGACAATGCGCGGCGGCCGTATACTGCCTCCGCGTATCAGGAACGGTAAAGCGATACGGACGCCTCGCCGCCCGGCAGCTTCCGATGTGGGAGCCAATAAGGAGCAGTTGCATGAAGATAACCGGCGTGGAGACATGCACCCTCGACATCAGCGGTGAAGCCGGCGGCTATGCGTTTCAGCGCGACCACAGCGTGGTCCTGGTACGCACCGATGAAGGGCTTACGGGCCTCTCGCGTACCGGCCCGGGGAACATCCCCGTCATCGAAGACCTAAAGCCCATTCTGCTGGATCAGAGTCCGCTCGACGTTGAGCGCCTCTGGCACGCCATGTATGCCACGACCCAGAGCCGCGGCCACCCTGATTCTCGCCTCGTCGGCGCCATCGGCGCCCTCGACATTGCCCTATGGGACCTGAAAGGCCAGGCACTGGATCAGCCGGTGTGGCGGCTGCTCGGCGGCTCCCGTCAGCGGATACCCGCCTACGCCGACGGCACGATCTTCGAGCGCGAAACGGCCGACCTGGTCCAACGCCTCGCCGACTACCGGGACCAGGGGTTCACCCAGGTCAAGTTCCACACGCTCAACAACGACCCGGTGGAGGTGCTCTCCGAGGTCGCCGCCGTGCGGGCTGCCGTTGGCGACGATACCCAGCTCATGGTAGACGCGCATCGCGCTTGGGACCCGTGGACCGCCGCCACCGTGGCCCAAGAGTGCCAGCAATACAACGTCTACTGGCTGGAGGAGCCGGTCCAGTGGGATGACCAGGTTGAAGGGCTGGCCGTCGTAGCGCGCGCTGCCCCCCACCTCTTGGTTGCCGGTGGCGAGGGCGAACGCACCCTCTATGCTGCCCGGGACTTGGTAGCGCGCGGCTCCGTGCGCGTGCTGCAACTCGACATTCTAGGCGGTGGCGGCTACACGGCTTGGCGCAAATACGCTGCCCTCGCAGAAGCCTTCCACGTCAAGGTCGCTCCGCACGGGGCCAGCTTCCCGGAGCTAAACGCCCACTTGGTCGCGGCAGTACCCAACGGATTGACCGTCTCCACCTGCCCCGCCTGCGAGCCGTATCAAATCTGGTCGCGGCTCTATGAGCAGCCGATGGACGTGCGCGACGGCTGGATTACCCTCAGCGACCGGCCGGGCCTCGGCCTGGAGCTGGACGAAGACTTTATCAGCCACCACCGGCGCTAGGATCAGCCCCACTGTGGCCCCCCCGCCGCGGCGATGGGACGGTGCGTTCCCTCCCCTGTCGCAACGGGGGAGGGTCAGGGTGGGGGCCTGGATGGACGCGCGCCGCCTCGACGTGGTCGCGCAGCACCCGCAGGGTTTGTCCGGCGATGTGCTGCACGAAGAACCGTCCCGCCACGTGCTCTGCCAACCACGGCTGCCACGACTGCGGCAGCCAGCGGTACTCCGGCGTATAGTGGTGCGTAATCTGCACCTCCACACCGTCGGGTACCGGCCGAAACGACCACACTACCTCCATCCCGATCAGCCGTCCGCCGGTGTGGCGATAGGTGATGCGGTCCTCCGCCGGCAACACCTCCTGCCAGGCCGTCCAGGCGACCGGAATGCCGGTACGCCAGGCCGCCATCCGCACGTGCCGGCGCTGGCCTTGCTCCTCCAGAATGCGGACGGAGCGATAGTGGGGCAGTAAGCGCGGCCAGTCCTCGACGGCGGCGGCCAACTTAAAGGCCAGCTGGGGATCGCCCTGCATCAGCACCGTGTTGGCCACGTCCATGTCGTATCCGCCGGGCCGAAAGCGACTATACCAACGTCGTCTCCGGCGGGACGATGGTATCAATGGCCGCGCGGTCCTCGTCGGTGATGGTCACGTCGAGCGTCCCGAGGTTGTCCTGGAGCTGCTCCGGCGTGCGCGGCCCGATGATCGTCGCGGTGACTCCCGGTTGGGCGAGCAGCCAGGCCAGCGCGAGCTGGCTCAGGGTGGCGCCCTTGGCATAGGCGATGGTTTGCAAGGCCTCGACGGCGTCGAACGTGCGGCCGTGCTCGGCCGCCGCGAGGTCCACGCCGCTCGCACTCAGGCGCGAGTCCGTTGGCGCCGGCTCGTTGCGCCGGTACTTGCCCGTGAGCCAGCCACCGGCCAGCGGACTGTACAGAATCGTCCCAATGCCGTACTCCCGACAGGCCGGCAGCACCTCCCTCTCGACCTCCCGCCGCAGCAGGCTATACGACGGCTGCTCCGACACGATAGGCGCCAACCCCAGCCGGTCGCTGGTCCACAGCGCCGCGCAGAGCTGCCAGGCCGGGAACATCGAAGTACCGTAGTACACGACCTTCCCTTGCTGGCGCAGATCGTCCAGCGCCCGCAGCGACTCCTCGATGGGGACGGTCGGGTCGGGCCGGTGCAGCTGATAGAGGTCAATGCGGTCGGTCTGGAGCCGGCGCAGACTGCCCTCGACCTGCGCCATGATGTGATAGCGGCTGTTGCCGCGGTCGTTGGGGCCGTCGCCGCGCGGGAAGTGGACCTTGGAGGCCAGCACTACGCGGTCCCGCCGCCCCTTGAGAGCCGCGCCGATGATCGTCTCGGACTGCCCATCGGTATACGAGTTGGCCGTGTCTATGACGTTGATCCCCGCATCGAGGGCGGCGTCAATCAAGCGGCGTGTCGTCGCTACTTCGACCCGCGTTCCGAAATAGGCCGTTCCCAGGATGATGGGCGCTACCTTGACCCCGGCACGCCCCAAATTGCGATATTGCACGGTGTCCCCTCCCTCACGTTACTGCCAGCTTCACGATAGCCTTGTCGGCCCCCGGCGCCGTGCCGCTGCGCCGGGGGCGCTGCCCGCTATGCCAAGTTCGCTGCCGGCGCTACAATCGTATCAATCGTGGCGCAGTCCTCAGCGGTGATCGTGACCTCCAGCGCCCCGAGGTTATCGTGTAGCTGGTCGAGGTTGCGCGGACCGAGAATGGGCGCCGTCACGCCCGGCTGTGCGCTGAGCCACGCCAGCGCCAGTTGACTGAGCGTGGCGCGCTTGGCCGTGGCAATCTCCTCCAGGCCTTCGAGCGCGTCGAACGTCGCCCCGTGCTCCGGGTCGTCGGGATCGTACCCCGCGCCCGCGAAGCGCGACCCGGCCGGCGCCGGCTGGCCACGCCGGTACTTCCCGGTCAGCCAGCCCCGTTGCAACGGGCTGAACGGCACCACGGCGATTCCATACTCGCGGCAAAACGGCAGCACCTCCGCCTCGACACCCCGGTACAGCAGGTTGTAGCGTGGCTGCTCCGATACGATGGGCGCCAGCCCCAGCCGATCACTGGTCCAGAGCGCCGCGCAGAGCTGCCAGGCGGGGAACATCGAGGTGCCGAAATAGCGGACCTTGCCCTGGCGGCGGAGGTCGTCCAGTGCCCGCAACGTCTCCTCGACCGGCGTAGTGGGGTCGGGCCGATGCAGCTGGTAGAGATCGAGGTGGTCGGTCCGGAGCCGGCGCAGACTGGCCTCGATCTGCGCCATGATGTGATAGCGGCTGCTCCCCCGGTCGTTCGGACCATCACCCACCTTGTTGTAGACCTTCGACGCCAGCACGATCCGGCCACGCCGGCCCTTGATGGCCTGTCCGACCAACTCCTCCGACCGTCCCTGGGTATAGATGTTGGCGGTGTCGAGCACGTTGATCCCGGTGTCGAGCGCGGCATGAACCAGGTCTATCGCCGTCTTGGCTTCGACCCGCCCACCGAACTGCGCCGTCCCCAGCCACAAGGGCGAGACCTTCACCCCCGCGCGGCCCAGATTGCAATATTCCATCGGTCCATTCCCCTTCCCTTTCCCCAGCATAGCCGCCTCTCATCGGCCGGCACTAGCTTACTTGTCCACTCATCCCAATGGGAGTCAGCCCTTCCTTGTTACCTCTAGCAGATCAAGGCTGCCTGTCGAGTTCGGGCCAGAAGCGCTCATAGAGCTGCGCGCGGTTGAGCGTGGCGCTCTCACGCGCTGCGGACATTGCAAGCGACACCGTATGAATCCGCGAGGGGAGTAGGGTCTCTGGAGTGCAATCGTGCGCTGCCAGCCAGCGGCGATGCTCGCTGTCGGGGAGCCGGCTGGCACGAGCCAGATACGGCCCTAGTCGCTCTCGCAACTCGCCGGACACCGCCGCTCCGTCGCCGGGCAGCAGCAGCAGGAGCCCGACCTCCGGGCCATCCGGCACGGCGTAGCCGCGCGTGCCCTCCGGCAGCAGACCGTCGGCCACCAGGAGTGGCACGGCCCGGTCGAGGCAATACATCTGCCAGAAGAGCCGCTGGTGGTACCGGCGCTGGGCCTTGCCGGGGCCGGTATAGCGGAAGAAGCCCTGCTCGCCCCGCGGCGAGAGCAGTACCAGTTGCTTGGGTCGCTGCTGGGAACCCAGCGCAGCGACGTAGTCCTGCAACTCCCGCTCCGGCAGCGCGGCGTCCGGGCTGACGACGGCGAACGCGCCGACCTCCTCGGAGTGCTCCGGGTCGGGAGAGCCTACCGTCTGGGCAAAGATGACCGCCGGGTGCTTCATCAGGTAGTTGTCTACCTCTTGCGGATAGATGTTCTCGCCCGACCGGATGATCGTCTCCTTCGACCGACCGACGATATAGACGTGGCCCTCAGCGGTGATCTCGGCAATGTCGCCCGTGTCGTGGTAGCCGCCCGCAAAGGCTCCCGCGTTGTCTTCCGGCCGGTCGTAGGCCACGAGGATGTTGCCGCGCTGCACCAGCCGGCCGCGCCCGGTGCGCCGGGGTTGCCCCGCCTCGTCCAGTACGCGCAGTTCCAGATAGCGGTTCGTCGGGCCGGTGGAGCTGAGGCGCGCCCGGTAGTAGTCGAGCGGGTAGCCGGGGCGCATGTTCGTGCTGCCCAGGTAGTTCTCCGACATGCCCCAGCGGAACAGGACGAGCACTCCGCGGTCGAGCAGCCGCTCCTGCACTTCCGGCGCCAGCGGCCCGCTGCCGACGGCAATCCACTTGAGCGTGCCCCCCTCGCGCAACCGCTCAAACAAGGCCGCGTTGCGCTGATCGCCGGGACTGACCGGATCAAGCACCGGCGTCAGGTGGCGCTGCACCATCGAGCTGGTCGTAATCCGGTCGCGTACCGCCACGTCCCAGTGGAAGCCGAACGGCGGCACCACGATGCGCGCGCCGACACCGAGCAGTGAGAGCGAGAAGGCAATCGAGTTGATGTGATAGAGCGGGTTGACCAGCAGAAAGCGGTCGGCGGCCGCAAGCGCAAAGCCCTCTTGCAGCGCCAACGATCCAGTCAGCAGACCCGCTGCGGAGAGCATCGCCCCCTTGGGACGGCCCGTGGTGCCGGAGGTGGACAGGATCAGCACCGGGTCGTCGAATACCGGGGGCCGCTCCAGCGTCACAGTAGCGGGTTGCGCCGCGACGTCCGCCCGAAACCGCTCCGAACGCACGTCTACAACGCCCGCCGGGTCTACGCCAAACTCGGCAGCAAATGCGGCCGGCTCACGATCAATGAAGATACGATGGTAGGCGGTACCTTGCAGAAGCGCGCGCGCCCGGTCCCGTTGCGCCATGTTGATGGGTGTAACCAGCGCGCCAATGGCCCATGCCGCGTACTGGAGTGCCAGCACCTCGCGGCTATTGGGCAGGCAGAGCGCGAGCCGCTGCCACGGCCCCACCCCCTCAGCCCGCAGCCACGCGGCGCGTCGTTGGATCAGCGCCGCCAGCTCGCCATAGGTGGTCAAGGTCGGCGGGACATCTGGATCAGCGCCATAGCCGGCAAACTTGACCCGGCTGTAGTCGGCGAGTGCGACGCGTGGCCCGTACTCCTCACCGAGCCACTGCACAAAGCGCAGGAACGACTGGCCGCCCGCCCCGGCGGCGGTGCTCGCGGTTGCTGCCCAAGGGAAGACGGGCATGACCACGCGGCCGTGCTCATCGCGTGCCGTATGCGCCTGCCGCCACTCGTCGGTAGCCCGTAGCGCCGTCAGCCACGCCGGAGCCTGTGCGGGGTGCGATGCGACCATCGTGCCGCGAGTATATGACAATAGCGCCTATCCGTCAGGCCAGCGCAAGCGGGAATCCCGCGGACGCGGAGCCTGGACTCCCACGCTGGCAGGAATAACGAAATCGGGCCGGAATGACGCGACGGGGTTGGGAGAACCGCCGATACTACGACGTATAAGAGGGTGTACGATACTATTACCAGAGTAAGTGTACGCTACTCACCCGAGTGTAGTGTTGGGGAGGGGGAGCATGGCGCCAAAACGGTATCCGACGGACTTGACCGAGGCCCAATGGGCCCGCTTGGCCCCGCTGCTGCCGCCACCAGGGATCGGGCCACCGCTGCGGCACGAGCAGCGGGTGCTCGTCAATGCCATCCTGTATGTCCTGCGCAGTAGCTGTCCCTGGCGCCTGCTGCCGCACGACTTCCCCCCCTGGTCGACGGTCTACTATCACTTCCGCAAGTGGCGTGACGAGGGGGGCTGGACGGAAGTGATGCACGCCTTACGCCGGCAAGAGCGCCAGCGCCGCGACCGGGCGCCAGCGCCCAGTGCGGTCATCATCGACAGCCAATCGGTCAAGACGACCGAAAAAGGGGCCCCCGTGGCTACGATGGGGGCAAGCGCGTGATGGGGCGCAAGCGGCATATTCTGGTGGATACCCACGGCTCCCTGGTGAGCGTCGTCGTCCATCCGGCCGATATCCAGGATCGGGACGGAGCCTACGCAGTGCTGGAGCAGGCGACGGCCCACACCCGCCGAGTGACGCATCTCTGGGCCGATGCCGCCTATCGCGGGGCGTTTGCACGGTGGGTGCAAGCACAGTGGGGCTGGACCATCACGATTGGGCAGCGAACCCCAGGCGGGGCCGGGTTCACGGTCCAACCGCGGCGCTGGGTGGTGGAACGGACTTTCGGGTGGCTGGGCCGCTGCCGCCGGTTGAGCAAGGACTATGAAGCGGACCCGGCCACCAGCGAAACCTGGATTGCATTGGCCATGTGTGCGTTGTTACTCCGCCGTTTGTGCCCATCTTCATAAGTGTCGTACAC
>JAJDZR010000114.1 GCA_022824545.1 Chloroflexota bacterium | reverse complement strand
CAACCTCCTTCCTTTCACCGTCCTCTTTCTGACGGTCTGGTGGGTGCTGCGGCGAGTGGCTCAACCACGGACCGTCAACCTCGCCCTCAGTGTGCTTTGCATAGTATGCATAATACCGGTCTATGCAGAGTCGCGTGGGTTTACGGCCCCCGTCCGTGCCCGGGCGGACTCCCCCGTGCTATGGTCCATGACTTTGCACCATCCCGATCAAGCAATCAAGCGGTACATCCGCCTCCCCGACAATTGGCAAGAAGCCGGTACGCAGTATCGGCTGTTGGTGCGTATGCAGGACCCCTACAAGGGGCCGGCCAGGCTGATGGCCGAGATCAACGGAGTGGCCCTTGGACCGCTGCATCCTACCGGGTCTGGCGGAGACGACGACGCTACGTTCGGCCGTCCCGTACCGAGCGCGGTCCTGTCCCGCCAATCCGTGACGGAGATTATCCTGCGACAAGACCGCCCGGATCGAAAGCTACGCATTGTGATCTACCGCGAATGGGCTGGAGCCACCATGGGCGCAGACGCCGCTTGGTTTTACGATGGCACAACATGGCATCGGGGGGTGGTGCATGCACTGTCCGGTCGCATCGTGCCTGGCTTGCCGCACATCTGGCTAGAACAAGTGTCTTGAGCCGATGAAAGCACGCTTGGCACAACGGCCCTTGAAGGGTTCCTCGGCAGCAGTGGCAGCGTGGCTACAAGTTGTCCAGTCGCCGGCATTCGTGGGCTTGTTCCTGGCGGTGCTGATCCTACTCCTCGCCTGGCCGCGCCTCACCGGGCCGTCGTGGACGACATTTCAGTCGCCGTTTGACCTCCGAGAGAGTGAAGGCAACACGGTACAGTGGGAGGGGATCAACCACTTCAGTACGCTCCAGGCGACGCTACGGTCCGATGCGAGACGGATGGTCGAAGGAGGACACTATAGTACCGACGATTATCGGGGCATGCTTCCCATCTATGTCTCGGCAATCTTTGCCTACTGGTTGGATAGTAGCTATAAGGGCCTTGCGCTGGTTGACTTGTCCGGCTGGTGGATCGGGGCCTGGGCACTCTACCACCTCGCACGGCGGCTGGACGCGGATAAACTGTCTGCATTGCTGGCAGCGGCGTTGCTGGCAGCGTCACCCCTGTTTATCAGCCACATGTGGCGGAATGCGGTGCATGTGGCGCACTCTGCCTCGCTCGTGCCGTGTTTCCTTGTCGCACTACTGTTGCTCACTGACAATCGTCTCGCCCATGGCCGACGAGTTATAGGTCTGGCAAGTGTGCTCTACGTAGCAAGCCTGACCTACCAATATCAGTGGATTATTGTACCATGTCTGCTATCTCTTGCAGTCGTGGAGCGGAGCAGATGGACATGGTCGCTTGCCATTGTGGCCGCTACCATCCTGTTCGTGGCAATGACATTCCTAACGTATCAAGCGTTGGCGGCAGTTGGATTATCTGTGCAATCCCACTTCAATGACCCGGTAGCAGTAATCAGAGGGCGACTCACGCTGGCAATGGAGAGTGATGTTTCTGTATTGGTGAGATCGTCCTTGGAGACAGTCGAATTATTGGTCAGAGCATATCATCCGGTCCTAGTCTTACTCAGTATCCTTGGTCTAATCTTTGCACACGCTAGATTACGTATCCTCGTGTGCGCCGGGACGGTATTGGGGTTGGCATCAGGCTACTTCGGACCAGTGACTTGGGTTGCCATGAGCGGTTATCCCTTTCTGTATCTCAGTGCCGGTCTTGCGCTGGTGCAAGGGCCACGCTGGCTGGCAGCGACCGTAGCCGGGTTTGGCAGCAGGTGGCCCCAGGCTGCGGCGCGGATCGCGTCCGGCAGTGGGGTGCTGGCTGGGTTAGGTACGGTAGTGCTGCTGCTCCTTGCGATGTGGAGCACGAACGGAGACCTCTTTGGAGACTACAGCTTTGCTCAAGCATGGTGGAGCTATACTCACCGTGTGCATTAGACGCCGTTAACCGTACTGTGCGGTGCTGCTACCCGCAGTAACCAGCAGTTAGGTGTCTTAACGGACCATCAGCCCACAGTCGGTGTAGGATAGGGCACGCGCGTCTCCGAGCTGGGGAGGGTCTCGGCGAGACCGACTGCCCCGGCCATGATGTCGTCAATCTCCTGGTGTGTCTCAGGACTGAGCGTGATGTGTACGGCCGCGACGCTGTCTTCGATCTCTGCCGGTCGTCGCGTGCCGCACAGCGCCACGTCCACCTGCTCGTGAGACAGCACCCAGGCGATTGCCAATTGAGGCAAGGTAGCCCCGAGGCCCTGAGCCACCCTTTGCAGCCGCGCCACCACCGCCAGATTGGCCGCAGCATTCTCCGGCGTGAACAACTCCTGGCCCTTCATGTTCCCGGCCCGGCGCCAGTCGTCGGCCTCGAAGCTCATGCCGGCGGTGAAGGTGCCGGTAAGCAGCCCGTGCGAGAGCGGGCCATAGGCCATGATGCCCACGTCAAGCTCCTGGGCCGTGGGAAACATCTCGTACTCCCAGCGGCGGTCGAAGAGGTTGTAGCCGACCTGATTGGTAATCAAGGGCGCATGGGCACGGGACTCGCGCAATTGCGCCGCCTCGAAGTTGGACACGCCGACGTAGCGGGTCTTCCCCGCGGCTAGGAGATCGTTGAGTGCCTGCATGCTCTCGGCAAGCGGCGTCTCGACGTCGGGATGGTGGATCAGGAAGAGGTCAACGTAGTCGGTGTTCAGCGAGCGCAAGCAGTCCTCGCAGTCGGCCATCAGCGAGTCGTAGCGCGAGTCCCGGCCCGATGGCCGCCGGCCAGGGAGTCGCGGCTTGGTGTCGAGTTGACCGGGGCGGGTCGCTAGACCGCCTTTCGTCACGATGATGGCGTCTTGGCGCCGGAAGCCTAGCCCCTGCGCCAGCAGTTCTTCCGAAGCGCCTCGACCGTAGGAGCGGGCGGTGTCGAAGAGGGTTACGCCCAGGTCGAGGGCCCGGTGAATGGCCGCGATGACCTCTTGGGCGGCAAACGGGCCATAGCCACCGCCCATCTCCCAACAGCCGAACCCGATGGCCGATACCTCCAGGTCCGAGTTGCCCATGCGCCGGTATTCCATCGCCTGTCACTCCTTTCCCTCGGCGGTCAGCGATAGCGGCTACGGCGGGTCGGGCCTATAGTGCCAGGCAGAGGGCACCGGCACAACGCCACCGACGGACT
The DNA here is from genome assembly GCA_022824545.1 of Chloroflexota bacterium. Lineage (GTDB taxonomy): Bacteria > Chloroflexota > UBA11872 > UBA12225 > JAJDUF01 > JAJDUF01. The sequence continues at coordinate 5,270 of JAJDZR010000114.1, read as the reverse complement.
CACTGCTCGCCAGTGGCGACACCGGACGGTATCATGGTGCCATTCGTGGCCCCCCTATGGTCCCCCCGCTTCGCAGGGGGACAGTCTGTTCCCTCCCCTGGAGTTGGCTCCGGAGGAGGGCTAGGATGGGGGCCGGGCCGGAATGACGAAAGGGAGCGTAAGGTATGGAATCGGGCGAGCGGCCTTATCGCGCCGGACTGATCGGCTGTGGACGGATGAGCCGGCACCATGTCCCCGCGCTGATGGCAACGCCGGGAATGGAGCTGGTGGCGCTCGCCGATCCCTACCGGCCAGCCCTCGATGAACGCGGCGCGCAGTTCGGCGTGGCCCCGGCGCATCGGTATGCCGACTACCGGGAGATGCTCGACCGCGAGGCGCTGGACATCGTGACGATCTCGACGCAGGCACCCCAGCACGCCCCGGCAACCCTGGCCTGCGCCGCCGCCGGAGTCCGCGGCGTGCTGTGCGAGAAGCCGATTGCGCTGTCGCTGGCCGAGGCGGATGCGATGGTGGCTGCCTGTGACCGCACCGGCATGAAACTGGCGATCAATCACCAGACGCGGGTTAGTCTGGCGACGTATCGAGCGGAGCAGCTGCTCCGGTCGGGTGCTATCGGCGAGTTTGTCGGTGTGCGGATCGTTGACAAGGGCCAGCGCCCCTCCGGAAACTCCCTGATGGAGATGGCCACCCACCTCTTCGACCACACGCGGCTCTACGCCGGTGATCCGGCCTGGGTCTCTGCCCACCTCACCGACGCCGAGCCGGAGCCGGACGGCCGTCGGCGCCCGTCCACCGTGGACGACATCATGTACAGCCAGACGGCGTGGCCGGCCGACCGCGATTGCGGGCTAGTGCTGGGCAGCCGCGCTACGGCGGTCTTCGGTTTTGGTCCAGCGAGCCTCCACAACGGTCTGGAGGCCAGCTTTGTGTCCTACAACCAGCCGCCGGGCCGGGCGTGGCCGGATCAGCTTGAGCTCATCGGTATCGAGGGCGTCTTGGCCTTACGCACCAGTGGAGAGCCGGACCTGTTCATCCACCGCGGCCCGTGGGGCGGGCCGGTGCAGTTAGAGCCGGTCCTCGCCGGGACCGCGGCCCAGCACGCGGAGCCGCCGCGGCCCGCCGGTCTGGCGCCGGAGTTGGCGACGGGCCGGCTGGGCAGCTTCGTGGCCATGCTCGCGGAGTTGCAGGCCGCCATTGCCGAGGATCGGCCACATCGCTCGGACGTGCGCGACGGCCGCTGGGCGCTGGACATGATTATGGGCATCTACGAGTCGCACCGTCGGGACGGGGCACGGGTGGCGCTCCCGTTGCCCCAGCGCACGCACCCGCTGGAACGGTGGCTGCACGACGAGGGACGCCCCCTGCCGCATCACCCCGCCCCCACCCGCGGCGGCGGCATTCCGGCCTAGTGCGAGAATCCGGAGGCACGCATGATGACCAGCGACACGCTCGCCGCCGTGCCGGTGGGAGAGCGCCAACTGTTCCTCGACGACTCCGGCATCGGCCGGCTGGAGCGCCTGGCCAAGACCGCGCACCAACCGGCCAAGAAAGGCGCGGTCATCCGCACGGACCTGGATGATGTCGGGCAAGGCTCCATCCAAATCCGGACCGCGCCAGCGTGGGACCCGGAGGCGCGCGTCTACAAGCTCTGGACGATCACCACTCCCGAGGCGCTGGCAGCGCAGGGTATCCGCTGCGCCGGCTACTACGAGAGCACCGACGGACTCCACTGGACGAAACCGGTCGTCGGGCAGGTCGAGTACCGCGGTTCGCGGCAGAACAACTACATCACCACGCTCACCGGCAAGGGATACCGTGCCCCCACCCACGTCGTCTATGACGATACCGACCCCAATCCGGCGCGGCGCTACAAGGCGGCCATGACCAATGAGGGTTTCCTGGCCTCGCCCGATGGGATTACTTGGACGCTGCTCGACGTGCCGCCGGTGCCCAGCCAGGACGAGAGCAACCTCTCGTTCGACCGGCAAGCGCACCTGTTCCTGCACACGGTCAAGCACCGCGGCCCTTACGGTCGGTCGGTCTGGCTCTCCACCAGCCCGGATTTCGCCCACTGGACCGAGCCGCGGCTGACGTTTCACGCCGACGACCGCGACCAGGAGATCGGCCGCGAGCGGATCGCTGCGCGGCTGGCCGACCCTACGCTCCAGCGGCTGTTCTCCCACGACCCGGCGTTGTACAACGTCGAGGTGTACAACATGGGCCTCTTTCGCTACGAGGGGCTGTACATCGGGCTACCGACCATGTTCCACTCCGTCGGACCACACGGACCCGATTATCCCAACACCGAGGGCTTCCACCTGGTTCAGTTGGCTTGGAGCCGTGACCTGCGGACCTGGGACCGGTTGGCTGACCGCCAGCCCTTCATTGGACAATCGCCCGCCAGCGCCGGCGCCTACGACATCACCCAAATCCTCGGTCCGTCGGCGCCGGTGCTCCACGGTGACACCCTCTGGTTCTACTACACCGGCGTGAAGTATCGCGCCGCCGCAAACTGGGCCGATTCCCCCACCCTCGACCCCGACCGTGGGGCGGTCTGCCTGGCGGTGCTGCGCCGGGACGGCTTTGTGTCGCTCGATGCCGGCAACGCCGCCGGGGTGCTGGTGACGAACCCCTTCCGTCTCTCCGGGCGAACCCTCCATGTGAATGTCACGGCAGTGCGCGGCGAGCTATCCGCCGAGTTGCGAGACCTGGACGGCACCGTGCTCGCTACGTCCGAGCGCTTGCAGGGCGAGCAACTCCGTGGCGAGCTACGCTGGCCGGCCGGCGATCTGCGGCAATGGCAAGGCCGCCTCGTAGTCTTGCGCTTCACGCTGCGGCACGCTCGCTTCTACTCTTACTGGTTCGAGTGAGGCGCTGCCGTTCTCAATCCGTGGGCTGGCAGTTGGGATAGTCGGCTTGCTCCGGGAGGCTCGTGGGGGGGTGTGGCACACCGATCGTGACGCGCTCCCAGAAGGTGGCGTCGGCAGCCGTCACGTCGCACCAGTAGAAGCCGAGGACCTGGAAGGTCGCCGTGTCCGGCACCTGCCGCCAGAAGTCCATGCCGTAGTCGTAGCTGAAGATCCGCTCATCCCCGCCGTCGAACCGGCGCGCGACTTGATCCGGCTGGGGATATTGGTCATCAAGCGGGATGGTGATGATCACCTCCACCGAATAGGTGAAGTTGCTTTTGACTTCTTCCCAGGGGACGACCAGGGCGAGGGCGCTGTCCGGGGCAACCCAATAGCGCACGACCTTGCCATCGAGCGCACGGCGCACGACGGCATAGGTCTGGTCGCCGCTGGCATCGCGGACAAAGCCGACGGGGACAATCTCGCTGCCGTCGGCGGCCATCCAGCCGACGCCGACGTGGGCGAGCGGGCCGCTTGGGGTGGGGGTGGGGGTTGCTTGGGCGCCATCGCTGGTGCCGGCACTATCAGTAGAACCTGTTCCAGTGGATACCCTTGGCGGGTTGTAAGGTGGTCTCGGCGGGCAGGTATCGTTCACCTCGAGCACCAGATCGTTGTAATCCGTGTCCTCACCGTCCTCAAAGTAGCGCCTCGCGCCCACAGACCGGACATCCCACTTGATCGCGCCGCTATGCTGGATCCGAATACCCAGCCTGGCCGGTGCAGCAGACAAGGTGATTGACCTGCCTATATCCCGGTTCGTGAGGCCCAGGCTACGACCCCGTGCATCCAGCAGTAGGAGCGTGAAGTGCGCCTCGCCCGAAATCACCGTGCCACGCCAGCAGCCGTCAGCCGCCGCCACTGGAGCCACCGGCACCAGCGAGATGATGAGCAGGCCCAGAACGATAAGCAGCGAGATGACGACAGTAGGAGTCCCAAGCCGAGGATCATCACGCCTGGCACTCATGTGGCACTCTGTACCGGTCAAGAGCGTTGCCGTCGTTGCCAGCGTACTCCCCGCTGCCGCTTCCGGCGCTTGAAGGCCGCTATCGCCTGGTGACTGATGGCCCACTGGTGGCCGATCCGTTGGGCCGGGAGCTTGCTCCGCTTGATGAGCTGCCAGACCCGCACCCGGCCGAGACCAAGTTGCTGGGCAGTCTCGGTGATGCTGTAGAGCTTGGTGACCATGACGCGCGTCCATTCCCTCCCTAGCCGCCGCGCGGCGCCAATCGTGGCCCTACAGCCAAGGCATGGGTCCGGAAGGACCGCGCCGGGCTGCTGGCGGGCCGGGGTACTTCCTCCGCTTTCACCCGGTAGGTATCCCTGTGTATAAATCTTTATTCACTGAGACGCCGAACATAATAAAGTATTCACTCACGGGTGTCAATCCGCCAGCCCTCGTAGCCGATGCATGAGCCGGCCGCTGGCAGGCAGTGAAGCCGCCACCAGTGTCAACATTCGAGTGTCAGCAGCCGTGGGCAGTATGCGTGTGGTGCAGAGAGCATGGCCGCAACTGTGAACATTCGTGAAGATTCCGGTTCGGTGCTCAACAACCGGCCCGGTTGATATATTGTCTTGTGTGTAGTGAGTTGTTTAGGACAATGTGTGCCCCCCCAACGAGGTGCTGAGATGAGAGAAGGCGAACGCTTAAGGGGAGAGAATGAGACGCTGCGAATTCGGCTTGCCGGACTGACCGAGGCTATCCTCCGCATCAGTGAAGACCTTGACCTCGATACCGTCCTGCAAGAGGTCGTGGATAGCGCTCGGTCACTGACGGACGCCCGGTACAGCGCGATTATCACCCTGGACGATGAGGGTGAGCTCCAGGACCTGCTCATCTCCGGCCTAACGCCCGAAGGGAAGCAGGTGCTCATGGAGTACCCAGAGCCAACTGCCCTCTTCAAGTACCTGATCGGGATCCAGGAGCCGCTGCGAACTCGAGACTTCGTTGCCCACATCAGATCGCTCGGTTTACCCGAATTCCATCCACTGGTCGGTGCCTTTCTGGGGACGCAGATCCGTGCTCGGGACAAGCATGTCGGTAACATCTACCTCGGCGATAAAGAAGGCGGCCTGGACTTCACGCGGGAAGATGAAGAGACGCTCGAAATGTTCGCCGCGCAGGCAGCCATGGCCATCACGAACGCCCGCCGCTACGGAGAAGAACAGCAGGCCAAGGCCGATCTGGAAGCCTTGGTCAACACCTCCCCGGTGGGGGTTCTAGTCTTCGATGCACGCACGCGGGAGGTGGTGAAGTTCAACCAGGAGGCCCGCCGCATCGTCGGTGGTACCGATGGGCAGCCCCGTGCTTTTGAGCAGTTCCTGAAGACGATGACTTGGCGGCGGATGGATGGGCAGGAGATT
>JAJDZR010000014.1 GCA_022824545.1 Chloroflexota bacterium | reverse complement strand
ATCCCGGCCGTCAGGGCGGCACACGTAGTCTGACCGCATGAGCGCAGCGGCCGGCCAGGCGCTTCCCCAAGAGCCGGTCCGGCGCTAAGGATACAGTCCGCGCAGGCGGGTGGCCTCCGCAACCCGCGAGATGGCGAGCATCTGCGCGCCCTGGCGGAGGTCAACGTCGTGCTCTTGGGCCATCCGATACACCTGATCGAAGCTGCGGACCATAATGCGGTGCAGCTGCCGGTTGATCTCCGCTTCGTCCCAGAAGAAGTGCTGGAGGTCCTGGACCCACTCTAAGTACGACACCGTGACGCCGCCGGCATTGCAGAGGATATCCGGGATCACGAACACTCCCCGGTCGTGCAGGATGGCGTCGGCCTCCGGGGTCGTTGGCCCATTTGCCGCCTCGGCGACGATCTTGGCCTGGACCCGCTCGGCCACCGCGGCCGTGAGCTGGTTTTCCAGTGCCGCCGGGACAAGAATGTCGCAATCGAACGTCAGCAGCTCGGCATTGGTGATCGCGGTTGTATCGCCAAAGCCGACGACGGACCCGGTTTCCTCCCGATGGCGCAAGAGCTGGCGGGGATCGAGACCGCGCGTAGCGGCAATGCCGCCCTCGGCGTCGCTCACCGCGACGATGCGGCAGCCGAGATCGTGGAGTAGCCGTGCGGCAACGGAGCCGACATTGCCGAATCCCTGCACGGCGACCGTACTCCCGGCGAGGTCGAGGCCGAGGCGCTTGGCGGCCTGTTGGATGTTAAACACACATCCGCGGCCGGTCGCTTCGATGCGTCCTTCCGAGCCGCCGATACTCACGGGCTTGCCCGTCACGACCGCGGTGGCGGTATAGCCCTTGTGCATACTGTAGGTGTCCATCATCCAGGCCATAACCTGCGGGTCCGTGTTCACGTCGGGCGCCGGGATGTCGCTGTGCGGGCCGATCAACGGCTCGATTTCCAGGGTGTAGCGCCGGGTCAGCTTCTCAAGCTCCGTTGGCGACAGCTCCCTCGGGTCCACAGCCACGCCGCCTTTGGCGCCGCCGAAAGGAATGTTCACGACGGCGCACTTCCACGTCATCCACATGGCGAGCGCGCGGACCTCGTCGAGGTCGGCTTGGGGGTGGTAGCGGATGCCGCCCTTGCCGGGACCGCGGGCCAGGTTGTGCTGGACGCGGTAGCCGGTGAAGGAGCGGACCGAGCCATCGTCCAACTGCACCGGGAAATGCACGGTGAACTCGCGCTTGCAGTTGCGGAGCACCGCGCGCTCGTCGGAGCCGAGGCCCAGACGGTCGGCGGCGAGATCGAATTGCTGCCGGGCAATGTCCCAGGCGTTCAGCCCCTCGCCGGGAGGGGCAGTGGGTGTGGGTGGTACGCCGTTGGGGATGTCCCATCCGCCGGGGACCGTCGTGGGTGTGACCAGGTAGCCGGGCGATGGGTATGGGGAAACCGCTGCGCTGCGACGCACGTCTGCCATAGACAGTACCTCCTCATTGAAGTACTTATGGGTGCCACGCAGTCGTTGACCTGACCGCCAGGTCCAAGCGTGACGCCCTTTCTATGATTGTAGCGGTCAAGTCCACTGCATGGCAACCGCTGGCGGGGAGGACCTCACCCCCTGTGCGACCGGGCAGATGGGTAACACCTAAACCGGGGACATCGGTAACACGGTGGTCGGGGTCGGCAGCACCTGCCCGGTCTGGGCATCCAACCGCCCCAACTGCAGGGGGCCATACTGGATGGTCCAGTAACGGTCGTCTTGGGGCACCAGGCCCACCGGCTCACCGCGCAGGGTCTCACTCAGATAGATGAGCGCGCCGTGCCAGCGGATCTGGCCGTTCGTCCGCACTTTGCGGACCGTCACGTCCCGGCCGTACTCGGGCGACCGGAGCCGGCGGGGATACGCACGGTCCGACGGGCGATACACCCGCGCGGGCGGCTGTTGGCCGAGCGCCTCATGCGGGCGCTGGTCATTGTAGCCGTGACGGAAGGTATCAAACACCCGCTGCTGGCGGCGCGGGTTGGCCTGCGGCGGGGTCGTCGTCTCGGCCTTCAGCGTGCGGTGCAGGCGCTCCAGCCGACCGTTCTGCTCGGGGTGCCCGGGCGCAATGCGTTCGGGCCGGATACCCAGCTTGATCCACCACACCGCCAGCGCCGACAAGCCCCCCAGGGCCAGACTGGCGAACGGCGGGCCGTTATCGGTGCGGATCGCCCGTGGGAGACCATATTCGCGCAAGACCCGCTCCAGCACGCGGCGGACCTCTGGCCCGCGTGGTTGGGTCAGCCCCCGACAGGCCAGCAGGTAGCGGGAGGTGGCGTCCTGGACGGTCAGCGGATCAATCCGGGTGCCATTGGTCGTGCGGAACCAGCCCTTGAAATCCAGACACCACACATCATTGGCCACCGTCGCCGCGGTGAACGGGGCTTGCCACGCGGCGGTCCGACGGCGGTGGCGCCGTGGCGTGACCAGCCCGGCGCGCTGCAGGATCGCGCCGGCCGTACTCGGCGCGGGCCAGCTCACCGTGGGCTGTGCGGTGGCGAGCATCGCGATCACCTTCTTCGGCCCCCAGGTCGGGTGTGCCTGCTTCATCGCGATCACCTGCTGGGCTACGGCCACCGGGGTCGCATTCGGATGGGTGTGCGGCGCCCGGCTGCGGTCCCCGAGCCCGTCATACCCCCACGCCTTGAAGCGGTTGATCCGCTTGTACCCCGTCTTGCGACTGATCCCAAACCGCCGGCACAACGCGGCGACGGTCTCTTCCCCGCGCAACCACGCCTCGATGAACCGGTGCTGCTCACTTGCCGCGCTCGACTCTTGCCAGGGCATCACATCACTCCTCACGCGAGTTCCTCCTAGTGTGGAATAATGTGTTACCCATGTGCCCGGTCTAAGTGTTACCAGTGTACCCGGTCTGTACCCCCCCGGCCCCCTCTCCACCAGGTGGAGAGGGGGAGTAGGGCCTGGAATAGGACCTCCGAATGGTCCTGGATTCCCTAGACTCACAAACGAAGTGCAACACCAGAGTAAGGTGTTGCCATGGGACAAGCATA
>JAJDZR010000085.1 GCA_022824545.1 Chloroflexota bacterium | reverse complement strand
AACGACAATATGCGACGTTCCTGGGATCAATCGCGAGTGTTTTCTTACGTCCAGCAACACGAATTCGAAGGGCTACTGTTCTCGGACGTGAGTGCTTTTGCGAGCATGATTAGCGTACCGGACGATGCGGTGGATGCACTGAGGGAAATCCGCTCACAGTTCCCGACTCCCGAGGACATCAACGACAATAGCAATACGGCTCCGAGCAAACGCATCGTCAAGCTGATACCTCGATACCAAAAGGTTGTTGACGGCTCCTTGCTGGCCGAGGAAATAGGCTTGGAGACAATCCGCGCCGCGTGTCCGCGGTTCAACGCATGGGTGACGCGCCTGGAGGCTCTGGGGTAGTTCGCCGGTATCGAGATAACCGAGGCGAGAGACACCCGCTGACAAGAGCTTCGGGAGTTGATGACCACACGTAGGCGGCGGCGATTACGGGAGGGTGATGATGAGGGCGTTTGAGGTGGGCGGGGACGGCATCAGCATTCGGGTGAATGAGGACCTGAGCTTGACGGTGCGGCGGCGGGACGGGCGCGCGTTGTGGGCCACGTCGTCAACGCAGCCGCCTACCATGACGGTCCGCAGGGGTGACGATCCGACCCGGCAGCTGCCGTTGGCGCAGGCGCAGGCCGCGCTCAGGCCGTTCGACGATGGCAGGCATCGCGGCCGGACCGTGCGGTTGAGCGGCTTTGCGGGTACGGATGTGGTGCTGGACCTGACTATTGCGGTGGGGCAGAACGAGCCTGTGCTCGATGGTCACGGCCGGGAGGTGGCACCGGCTGCGGACGAGCTGCTGATCGAAGCGGCGCAGGTCGGCGGTAGGGACGTTGTCGTGAGCCTGGAGGACCTTTACCGGATCGAGAAGCCGGTCTCGGCCGGGGGGTATCTGGTGCTGCCGCACGGTTCGGGCTATCTGATCCCGGCGGATTGCCCGGACGAGTTACCGGGGCGGGGGCACGTGGGCGGCTTTATCGGCGCGCGCTGGACGCTGCCGCTGTTCGGGATCGTGCGGGGGGCGGATGCGCTGTGCGTGCTGGTGGATACGTGGTGGGATTGCGAGGTGGAGGCGGAGCACGTGCCGGGCGAGCGGTCGGCGCTGGCGTTCCACTGGCGCGGCAGTCTTGGCACGCTGGCCTACCGGCGCCGTTTTCGCGTGCAGTTTGCCTCGGGACTCGACTACGTGGGGATGGCCAAGATGTACCGGGAGCAGGCGCGGCGCGAGGGGCTACTGCGGACGCTGGAAGAGAAGGCGGCCGACAATCCCGGGCTGCGGAACGATCTCGATGCGGTGCTCTACCGGTGGCCGACCTGGAATCCCGACGACGGGCCGGGGGTGCTCGATGACTTGCAGGCACTCCGCGAATTGGGATTTGCGATCAAGTTCTTTTTCCCGAAGTGGTCTGCCATTGGGTATGCGCCTGAACGGAGCCTGCCCACGAACGCAACATCCGGCTGGCAGTCGCTGCTGCTGGAGACGCCGGTGCCGGGCGGCTGGGAGACGCTGGTCGGGCTGGCGGATGCGGTGCATCAGCGGGGGTGTAGCATCCAGGGGTTCATTGCCCCGCGCAGTCAGGAGCCGGAGGGGCCGGACTACGACGAGGACCGCTGGCCGCGCGCTGCGGATGGCCGGCCGGTCCACGACCTGAGCGCCCACGACGCGGTTGAACGGCTCAGGCGAGGCCTCGATCACCTCGCGGCGCAGGGCCTCAAGCTGGACACGCTCTACTTCGACGGCTATGCGGCGTTCGGTGCGCTGGCGGAAGACTTCTCGCCACAGCATCCGGTCACGCGGCGCATGACGTATGAGGCGCAGAACGCGGCCTTTGCCGAGACGCGGCGGCGGGGGATCGTACCGGCCGGGGAGCTGGCGCGCTTCTGGTGTATGGCCGACTGCGACTACTATTTCTTCACCGACTGGTCGAGTGATCGGCTCGCCAATACGCCGGTGCAGGGAGCGCCGGCGCCGGTGGGCGACCCGGTGCCGCTATTCCAGCTAGTTTTTCACGACTGCTTTGCGGCCGGCTTCTCCGGCGGCGGCTACGCGCTCTATTCGGCCGGCTACGATTGGTGGGCAGACCGCACGCCGCGTCTGTATGAGCTACTGTATGCCGCGGCACCGGCGTACAACTGGCTGCCCGGTGGCGCGGTACCGCTGGGCGACTTGGAGCGGGGCGTGTTGCCGAGGAAGCTCAGCTGGTTGCGGCGCTGGCGGGACTACTACAGCGCGACCGCCACTGCGGAGATGGTCGGGCATCGCTTTCTGTCAGGGGACCGCGCATTGCAGCAGGTGGAGTTTGCGAACGGTGTGCGGGCCACGTTCAATATGGCAGCGAACGAGCTGCGCGTAGAGCACGTGCCCGGCTTCAGTGGGGAGTGGGAGCGGCCGGAGCAGCTAGATTAGTGGCCGGTGGCCGGTGGTCAGTGGCCGGTCGGAGGGGAACGGAGGGGCAGGATGACGGACGAGCAACGCTATTTCTTCGATCTCAAGGGGTACCTGGTGCTGCGGAACGTGCTATCGGCGGGGCACGTGGCGGCGCTGAACGCGGTGATTGACCGGGTGGAGACACGCCCGGATGACCTGCCGCCGCTGGTGCGGTTCAGCGAGCGGCATGAGCCGGACATCTACATCAACAACATGAAGGAGCTGGGCGGTCCGTTCGAGGAACTGATTGACCCGGAGCCGATCATTCCGCTGGTGCGGGAGATGGTCGGGACACGCATCCGGCTCAATCACGACTACGGGATCATGCGCTACCACGCCGACGGGCGGACGCCGTTCCATCTGGGCAACACGCCGGTCCGGCCGTCGTGCCAGTTCCGGGTGCATAACGGCGAGTTTTACTCGACGCTGGTGAAGGTGGTGTATCCGCTGACGGACCAGGAGATCGAGGATGGCTGCTTCTCGGCCATTCCCGGCAGCCACAAGAGCAACTTCCCGAACCCGTATGGCATCGAGCCGGAGGGCATTCCGGTGCGGGAGCCAGTGCCGTGCCGCGCCGGGGACGCGATTATCTTCACGGAGGCGACGACGCACGGCTCGGAGCCAAAGCGCACTACGCGGCCCCGGCGGACGTTGTACTTCGCCTATAGCCCGTGCTGGATTGCCGATTGGACCGGCGGCCCCGAAATCTCGGCGGAATTGCTGGCGCGGGTGACGGAGCGGCAGCGGGCGCTGCTGGAGCTCCAGCCGATGGGCACGGAGGGGTAGATGGCAGTGGGGCGGGGCCCCCCCCCCCCCCCCCCCAACAACCAATTGTGGTGGGGGGGGTTTGCCCGGTTAACGGGAA
>JAJDZR010000093.1 GCA_022824545.1 Chloroflexota bacterium | reverse complement strand
GCGATTTGCCGGAGCGAGCAGCCCTGGGCGTGTAGACGGGCCAATTCACACCGGTCTTCAATACCAAGCTGCGTGTATGCTTGTCCCATGGCAACACCTTACTCTGGTGTTGCACTTCGTTTGTGAGTCTAGGGAATCCATCCTGCTCATCCGTGCATCCTGCAAATCCTGATGCAGACCATCATCGGGCCGGCACCGCCATCACTCCCCTTCCCCGGCAGGGAAGGGGCCGGGGGTTAGGTCCAAACCACTTCCCGCCGAAAAACCTGCCCTTGTGCGGGGGGCCAAAGGGGGTGCCGAGCGGTGAGGCTCTTCAGCTTGTGGCCTCTCCCAAAGCAGGTATGTGGGAGCCGCCAGTAGTCATCGGCAGATGGCCACTGAATCCCGACAACTTCTTAGCGGCTACTCTTGACAATCGCTAACATCACCCCTTGTCAGCCTAGAGGCAGCATGGTACGCTTTTCGAGAACACGGACACCCGTCTGGTGTAGGCCGAGTTCTCTGGACGAGAAGCGGGGGATTGCAAGCACTTCCGGGGTGAATCGCGGCGCCGGGTGTTGTGCCCGGCCTGTGTAGGGTTGCTCTTACCCGAATCCGTCAGCTTACCCCGTAGGCCTGAAAGAGCGTTTTCATGCCTCCAGGTTGTCGTGCCAACCGGCTATGCGTAGCCGGGCATGTCGCTGTATCGTGCAGCTACGGTGCGCTGCTCGTGCATCGTTTTCCCCCCGGCACCCTCACGTCCGGCACGTCGCGCCGGGGAGATCGCACATGACGGCCAGCGGTCCGGACGTCAGGCGCGACAATCTCCCGGCCGAGTGGGCCTCCCGTCCCGTGCTCCGGGAAGTGCCCGAGGCTGAAGATTCGGTACGCCTCTATCTCCACGAGATCGGCCGCTACGCACTCCTCACCGCCGACCAGGAGGTGGAGCTGGCCAAGCGTATGGAGCGCGGCCGGCTGGCCCAGCAAGCCCTAGAGCGTGCCGACCTGGGCCAGGACGGAGGCGTTGCGCTCCAGGTGCTTGTCGCGGACGGTGAAGCGGCCCGCCAGCACATGATCGCCGCGAATCTCCGCCTCGTGGTGTCGGTAGCGAAGAAATACACGGGGCGGGGCCTGCCGCTCCCCGACCTGATCGAGGAAGGCAACCTGGGCCTGATGCGCGCCGTCGCCAAGTTCGACCATCGGCGCGGGTTCAAGCTCTCCACGTATGCGACATGGTGGATCAGGCAAGCGGTCACCCGGGGGATTGCCGACCAGTCGCGCTCCATCCGACTGCCCATCCACGTCGTTGACAAGGTAAGCAAGCTCCGCCGGGTGATCCACCACCTCGAGCAAGAGTTGGGGCGCCCGCCCACGATGCACGAAATCGGCGCTGCCGTAGACCTACCTGGTGACAAGGTTCGACAACTCTTACTCGCTTCCCGGCGGACACTTTCCCTCGAAAACCCGGTCGGAGACGACGGCAGCAGTGTGCTCAAGGACCTGATCGAGGACGCGAATAGCGATGAGCCAATCGAGGGAGCGGCGCAGTCGCTGTTGCGCGACGAAGTAGAGCGCCTGCTGACCAAGCTATCGCCACGCGAGCGACACATTATCGAGCTGCGCTTCGGTGTCGGGCGGCACTCGCCACTCACCCTGCAAGAAGTGGGACACGCGGTAGGGCTAACGCGGGAGCGCGTGCGACAAATCGCGGTCGAAGCGCTGGATAAGCTGCGGGCTGCGATGCACTCCTCGCAGCTACGCGAGTACCTCGACTGACTCTGCATCCCCCGGCCTAGCTGCCACGTCTACTCTCGCTGCCGGCGGACATCTGTCCCCTCCGGTCATGCATCGCGCTACGCTCACGGCAGCCGATAGGTTATGTACCAGAAATGCTGGCCAACGAAGACATTCGCCGCATTCAGGCCGGGAACATGCTGACCGAGAATTGCGCTCAGGTCCTCCGCCGAATAGTAGTTCTTGATGATGACGTGCTCGCTGCCATCCCGGAGCGTTCTACGCCGATAGGTGTCATCGTCTCCCGCCCGACTGATAAGCTCTCCCCCTACGTCAGGGACGAGCACGTTGTCGGCCAGAAACACGCTCGCTTGGGGGCGCAGGGTGCGATGAAATCCTGCGATGAAGCGATCAACCCTATGTCTGGGTATGTGTGAGAACCAGAAGTTTGCCAAGCCGCCATCGAATTCCTCGGCCTCGAAAGACAACCTATAGGCATTCTCAAGGCGAAAGGCTACCGGACAGTGATAGGTCTTGCGCCGCGCGACATTGAGCACCTCTTCCACACTATCCGTCGCGGTAATCCCCCTGGCAGTTTGGGAGACGAGCCGGGTCCAGTATCCTGTGCCGCACGCGACTTCCAGCACTCGTCTGCCGCGCAGCGCCTCCTGGGCCGCTTGGCTGAGGCGCTTGATTTCGGCGCGTCGTGCTGGATCGGCACGATGATAGATGGCCTCAAACTCCTCCGCGCGCCGCCGGTAGTACTCCTCCATTCGACGGCCTCCCTGTCCTCTCGGTATACCAACCGGCTGCGCCGGCCGCATATCCTCCGGACAGGGTAGGATATGGCGTTGCCGCTGGCACCAGTGGAGCACGCAGCGGCAGCATGGAGTAGCAGGAGGACGGTTATATGGTGCGTTTGGCCTTATTCGGTATGGCGGCGCTGGCGGCGCTCTGGCGTGTACGCTCGCTGCACGCCCAAGACAACACAGCCGACGCCGGCTTCGAGCCGCTGTTCAACGGCCACGACCTCACCGGCTGGATTCACGTCGGCGCAACGGAAGGGGCCTGGTCGGCGGCGGACGGTGTGTTGGTCTGCAATGGCCAAGGCCGGGGCTGGATTCGGCCCCCCGCCGTCTACGAGGACTTTATCCTCCGCCTGGAATACAAGATCGAGCGGGGCAGCAATAGCGGCGTCTTCCTGCGGACCAGTGAAGAGGGCCGGCCGGCGTTCGCGGGCATGGAGATTCAGATTATTGACCATCCCGAGCACACCACCGGCGTGAAGGCCACCGCCGCGATCTACGACTCCGTGGCCCCGTCCCGGAACACGTCCCGACCGCTGGGCGAGTGGAACGCCCTGGAGATCACGTGCATCGGGCGCCGCGTGGCCGTCAGGCACAACGGTGTGATCGTGGTGGATGCCAACCTCGATGCCCACCCGGAGCTACGCGAGCGGCTGCCGCGCGGCTATATCGGGCTGCAAAACCACGGTACGCCGGTGGCCTTCCGCAACATCGGCATCAAGGCGCTGTAGGCGGCCGCGAGACGGCGGCAGCAGCACGACCTTGGTGCGTAGGACTATCCGCCCGGCGCCGCTTACCGCACGCGCTGGCCGCTTTGCTCGCTCTCGGCACTGACCGGCCGGCGCGGCTTAGTCCGCGGACCGGTGTCGGGCGTCCGTCCGCAGTATGGGCAGATGTCCCAATTGAGGTCCAGCATATGGTCGCACTGCGCGCATTTCCGCTTGAGCTGCTGGCGACAGTGGGGGCACAGCAGAAAGTCCTGCTCTACGCGCTGCTGGCAGGCGGGACACACGTGCCGCGCGTCCATCTCCCGCAGGAGCGCTTCCTCCTCGAGCGAGCGCTCGTAGGCCTCGGCCAGGGTCTCGCGGGGGCGGAGGATGTAGTAGAGCAATAGCCCGAACACGTGGAACACGAGCACCAGCGCGGTAGCGAAAACATACACATAGGTGTC
This sequence comes from Chloroflexota bacterium, assembly GCA_022824545.1. Lineage (GTDB taxonomy): Bacteria > Chloroflexota > UBA11872 > UBA12225 > JAJDUF01 > JAJDUF01. The sequence continues at coordinate 19,071 of JAJDZR010000093.1, read as the reverse complement.
CTGGGAACGGGCGCGAATATCGTAATACGTCCAAATCACCATCGCAAACCAGAACGCGACGAGATACGCGCCCATGAAGGCCAGAATGACTTGCAGCAGGAACGCAATCTGGGTGTTCATGCTTGCGGTGGCCTTTGCCTGGTGACGCCCACCCTCAGCGGAGCGGAAGCATCGTCCCTTGCCACTGGCCGGAGACGGCCGGAAGTCGTGGTCGCTGCGGTAGCCGGCACCCTACTTGCATACCACCATCCAGGGAAGCTCTGTGGCACTGAGAGACTGCTCCCGCTCTCAGGAGACTGAAACGATCCGATACTGTGTAGTCCCTCGGGGGGTCTCCACCTCAACCGTCTCTCCCGGACTGCGCCCCATGACACCCTGACCAACCGGAGATTGATACGAGAGCTTGCCATTACGCGGATCGGTCTCCTCCGGACTTACAATACGAAACTTCCGGCTCCTGCTGCTGCCGAGACTCTCCAGCTCGACGAGGCTGCCGACCACCACCTTGCCCGTCGGCTGCTCACCGTCTCCGAGCAGCTCGGCGCGCCGGATCATCTGCTCCAGCTCCTGGATGCGCCCCTCGACCATCCCCTGCTGTTTTCTGGCATCGTCATAGGCCGCGTTTTCTCGCAGGTCGCCGTCCACTCTGGCTTCGTAGAGGTCGCGCAGGATACGGGGCCGCTCTTCCTGTGTCAATCGCTCAAGCTCGGCCTGAAACTCGGCGAGCTTCTCCGCGGAGAGGAGCACGCTGTCCTCCGGACCCGGTGCTTGGTCCGCGGCAGCCCGCCCGGTGCGGCCTTGCCCGCGCGGGAGACGCACGCGCCGCATCGGGTCATCCGTGAGCACGCCGCGGCCGTGGACAAAGGCGAAAAAGAGCTTTAAGGGTTCATGGTAGGCACGCGGCGGGCGCGTGGTCGAGGACAATTGCTCCTGGAGAAAGTCCGTAATCTGGTTGGGAGTCACGGTGCTCGCCGCGGTATTGGGCCCGCGCCACCGTACAAACCGGCGCAGCAGCGCGAGATCATCGCGGGGTAGCTCGAACCGGGCATCGTCGCTGCGATTGAACTCCTGCCACAGCCGGTCGAGCGTCGGAACTTCCGTCTCTGTTACCGCTCCCTCGCCCACACGCGCCTCCTCACCACTAGGAATACTCCCAATAGCTGATTCTACCCCGGCCGCTCGGAGAGGGTCAACCGCCAGCCCTGCGGCGCAGCATCACGCTCACCGCCAACCGGCACACCCGGCGCGGCCAGCCCGGTAGGGGTATCCCTTGTGGATGCCCTGGTTTCCGGCGGGCACCGAAATGACGGAGAGGAAACTAGGCAGCACGCTGCCGCCATGACTCCCCTGCCCTGCCAGGGAAGGGGCCGGGGGTTAGGTCCAAATACCCGCCGCGCTACGCGCTACTCCGGCCCGCTAATACCGAGCCGCGTGCTCTCGTAGTCTCCGACCGGTCGCGGCGTACTATCGGGAGTGTGGCCCGCCGGCGCCGCCCACTCCAGCTCTAACTCCAAGAGCTTTGCGGGGGTGGGGAAGCCCGTCTCGTCATCCCAGCCGGCCATCTGGTAGTACAGCTGCTTGGCCTGGGCAAACTCGCCCGGCTCGATCCGCTCACCCGTCAGCGGTCCGCTACCGATCCCCTCGAACATGCGCTTGGGGAGCGTGTCATCCCCGGCCGTAAACCCGGAGCGGAAGTTGAAGAGGCGCGCCATCGTATTCGCCCGCTCGCCCACCTTGAGCAGTTCATAGAGGCTGACATCCCAGCCCGTGACGGCCGCGACGTAACTGGTGAGTTGGTTCAAGGCCAGCTCGCCAATCGGCACGCCGACAAAGTCGCACATTCCCACCGAGTTGTACATGCTCCAGACGAGTTGGGCGTAGTAGAAAGCCCGGACCTTCTTCGGTCCCAGGTCCAGCCGATCCACCGGCTCGATCAGCCCCAGCGGCGTCAACGGGCTGGTATCGTCGGCGCTGAAGCCCTCGTAGAGCGGGTCGTGGGGCGCTTCCATATGGTCGGCACCCGTCGGCGAGATCGAATACGCCAGCGCCAGCCCCTTCTTGCCGCGCGGCTCGTGCATCGGTAGCTCTTGGCCCTTGACGTGCAGCGCATACTCCTCGGTGCCACGGCCGATCTTCTGCGACGCCCGCTGTACGCCCTCGGCCAGCAGATCGCCAAACCCCTCCCGCCGAGCGATCTGGTGGATCAGCGCCAGCACCACTTCCTTGTCGCCAAACCGTAGCTCGACGCCGCCCGTGTCCTCCTTGGTGATGAGACCCCGCTCGTAGCACTCCATCGCCCAGGCAATCGCCACGCCGGTCGAAATGGAGTCCAGCACATAGTCGTTGATGACCGTGCTGAACTGCGCGATCTTCTTCAGATCGCCCACGCCCGTCAGCGTGCCGGTCGCGGCGATGGTTTCGTACTCCATGCCACCGTGTTTGGCGGTGACGCCGTACTCGGGCACTTCCACCTCGCGCTTGCACGCCACCAAGCACGAGAAGCACGTGCCCGTATTGACCAGGATTGTCTCCGCCATCTTCTGCCCGGAGATGTCGGCATAGCCGTCGAACGTGCTCTCCTGGAAGTTCCGCGTCGGCAGAATACCGTCGGCCTGCAACGCGGGAATACCGCGCGGCGTGCCGTAGAGGTGCATCATGTCGTGGTCGCGGTCGTAGTTCTCCCGGAACCAGGTAATCACCGCTTTGGCGCGGGCCGGCTCCTCGGGCAGCGCCCGCGCCCGCCCGCGCACAGCGATAGCCTTGAGCTTCTTGGCCCCCATCACGGCGCCGAGACCTGCTCGCCCATGAAAGTGCCGACACTCATTGACCAGCGCCGCATAGCGCACCAGATTCTCGCCGGCAATGCCGGTTTGCAACACCCGGATGCGCTTCTCCTTCAGTTCCGTCTCCAGTCCGGTCTGGACCTCTTGCGCTCCCTTACCCCAGAAGTGCGAGGCGTCGCGTATCTCCACCGCGCCCGGCTTATCCGGCGCCTCGACGTTGTTGATCCACAGGTAGACCGGCTTGGTGGCCGCGCCGTGAATCACGATCCCGTCGTACCCGGCGAACTTCAGCTCCGGCCCCCAAAAACCGCCCGCCTCGGCCTCGCCGAACCCGCCCGTCAGCGGCGACTTCGCGGCGGCGGTATAGCGATTGGCGCCCGAAACCGGCGTGCCGTTGATGACGCTCGTCGTGAAGACGAGCAGATTTTCCGGGCCGAGTGGGTCGGCGTCCGGCGGCATGTCCCGGAGCAGGAAGTACGAGGCGAGGGCGCTCCCGCCGAGATAGCGACGGTACACGACCTCCGGCAGCTCCTCGATCCAGGTCCGCTCGTCCGTCAGGTCTACGTGCAAAATCCGACCGGTATATCCCTTGGGCATGTCTCACGACCTCCCTCACGCCAGCGGCACCGGCGCCGGCCTCATTGGTACGATGCTCCGCGTGTCGGCCACGCGCTGCCTGACAGTGTACCGCTCCTGCCCGCACCAGGCCAGAGCGGAGGCGGAAGCGCAGTGAGCTTGCCCAGCCGACGCTGTTTTCGCGGATCGAGCCACCGGACCGTCGCAAAGACAGCACGGGCCATCTATTCGGACGTCGCCGCCATATTGGTGCTATGGCCGAGGTCCGTCAAACGAGTCATGCAACCGGCCTTCCGCTTTCTCCAAAGGACATAGCGGCGGAAGTAAGTAGTCTTTGTATTGCCCCATCCAGAGTCCCATCGGTAATCCAAGTTAGCTTACTCATACGGCGAGTCCATTGTGAGTTTATTTTGCACATACGCCGGATTGATCTCAATGCCGATAGGTACGCGCCCGAGCTGCTTGGCTACACGGTACGTAGTACCGCTGCCTAAGAATGGATCGAGTACGACATCGCCTTCATCGGTGAACAGCTTGATGAAGAACTCCGGTAGCCACTCCGGGAACGCCGCGCTATGTCCGGTGTTGTGGGCCACTGGCGACTTGTGGAGGACGTTCGAGGGATAGACCGAGTCCTTGCCCTCCCAGTTGGCAATGCGACGCCCGACTTTCGACCGAGTTGCCGACTCCCGGCGAGTGCGGTCATTCGCGCTCATGTTCTTGAGCCGGGCCTGCGTCCACTCGCCAATTGGCACCTTGACGGCATCCTGCCGCATTTTCAGGTCCCGGGACTTGCTGAAGTGCAAAATCCGCTCCCAGGAATCTCGAAAGCGGTACTTCCACTTGCCCGGCGCGGCCGTCGTCTTGTGCCAGATGTATTCCTCCACCCAGCGAAACCCGACTTCCCGCTTCAGGGCCAGGATCAAGTCGAGCACGTAGGTATGCCGCTCTCCGTCCGCGCAGCGTTCCTTGATGTTGAGGACGAATGAGCCGGACGGCTTGAGGACGCGCAGCATCTCAACTGCCCGCACGGCGAACCACTCGACGTACCGGTCCGGCGCGATGCCGCCGTAGGTATGCTTGCGTGCATCAGCATACGGTGGCGACGTGACAATGAGGTCCACGTAATCTGCGGGCATCGCACTGAGGACGGTCAGACAATCCCCGAGATGAACGCGATTGCGCCACATTGTTCCTACCTCTCCGGGACTATTCGGAGGACCTCCCCAGCGTAGCAGCGAGTGGTAGGGATGTGCAGGCAGTCACAGTCCCTCTCCCATGCCTGATACTGGAACAGCAGCAACCTGTCCACCATGTCCACGGTCTATAAAAGGAAGGGGCTGGGGGCAGGTCCAAACCGCCTCCTGTCGAAAACCTACTCTTATGAGGTGCCATCGGGCAGCCGGAATCTGAGAGGTAGGCACAGATTCTCGCTGGCGCCTCTGGTTCTCGTGTCCGCCTACTTCTGCCGTGCCACCCGCTTGCGTCCACCCACCGTCTTGCGGGCGCCGCGGCGCGTGCGGGCGTTCGTGCGCGTGCGCTGACCATGCACCGGCAGGTTGCGGCGATGCCGGATACCGCGATAGCAGCCGATCTCGATGAGCCGCTGGATGTTCTGCCGGACTTCGCGGCGCAGATCGCCCTCCGTGATGACATCACGATCAATCAGTTCGCGCAGCCGCACGACCTCATCATCGGTCAGGTCACGCACGCGGGTCTGCGGATCAATGCTTGCCCGCTCCAAGAGTTGCGCCGAGGTCGAGCGTCCAATCCCGAAAATGGCTGTCAGGCCGATCAACACCGGCCGCTCCAGCGGAATATCCACTCCAACAATGCGCGGCATCCTCGCCTCCTCGCCCGGTGGCAGTCACCGGCATACCGTGTGACTACACACCGGCCACTTTCTACCCCTGGCGCTGCTTGTGCCGGGGATTTGTGCAGACAATCCGAATGATGCCGTGGCGCTTCACCACCCGACACTTATCGCATCGCCGTCGTACTGATGTGCGGACTTTCATACTACGACTCCTGGTGCTATAGCCCGCACACCACCATTAGCGGCGGGCGCCCTCCTTACCGGTGATACGGCCGCGACCCCGGTCGTAACGCGCCAGGGCTACCTGCACTCGGTCCCCCGCTCCCACGCGCCCCGCTTGCAGCCGGAACGCGGCGTCGAGGTGGGCCACTACCAGCCGACCACCCTCCAGCTCGACTTCATAGAGGTCGTTGGCCAACGAGGCCCGCACCACACCCCTCGATTGTACCATGCGCTGCGCCCTCGGCCCGAACACGGCCCTTTCACTGACAGACATCGGCGTCAAGCGTCGCTCCCAACTCTGGTAGGAGCGGTCTCCATCTCCCTGAGCAGCGCCGTGGTGATGTCCTGGATAGACCCATGGCCGTCTACCTCGTGCAAGACTCCCTGCTGCTGATAGTAGGCAATGAGCGGCACCGTCGTTTGTGTATAGGTCTCCAACCGCCGGGCAATCGTCTCCGGCCGGTCATCCACACGCTGGTACAGCTCGCCGCCACAATTGTCACAGACTCCTGCCTCGCGCGGCCGATGACTGACATTGTGATAGATGGCCGTGCAACTGTGGCAAAGCCAACGCCCGATCAGCCGCGCCTCCAAGTCACTCAGGGGTACGTTCAGGTACAGGACGCGGTCAACACGCTGATTGTGCTCCTTGAGTGCCGCATCGAGTGCTTCTGCCTGTGGCCGGCTCCGCGGAAACCCGTCCAGGATCACTCCGGCCGCGGCCTCCGGCGCTGCAAGGTGGCTCATCACGACGGCCACGGTCACGTTGTCGGGGACGAGCAAGCCGCGCTCGACGTACTGCCGGACCCGCTGCCCCATTTCGTCGCCACTGGCAATCGCGCGCCGGAATAGCTCGCCGCTCGCCAAATACCACAACTTCCCTTGCGCTGCCAGCCGGTGGGCCTGTGTGCCTTTGCCCGAGCCCGGCGGGCCGAGCAGAATGACGATCCGCCCAGCCACAGCCGCAGTGTCCCTCTCATCGTCCGCGCAGCCTCGGTCGGTCGTCACGGGATGAAGCCCTCATAGTCACGCATCATCAACTGCGCTTCCAGCTGCTTCATGGTGTCGAGGATCACGCCCACGACAATGAGCATCCCGGCGGTACTCAGCGTCAGCGTGAAGCCCGATTGGGGTGCTGCCGGACCACTGAGGGAGAAGACCTGGCCCGCCAGATACGGGAGGATGGCCAGGATACCGAGAAACAGCGCGCCGCCGAGCGTAATATGACGCACTACCCCCGTCAGATAGTCGGCAGTCGAGCGTCCCGCACGGATGCCGGGAATGAACCCCCCCTGCTTCTGGAGGTTTTCGGGGAGGTTTTGCTGATTGAACATCACGTCGGTGTAGAAGAATGTGAAGGCCACGACGAGTACAAAATACGCCCCCCAGTAGCCCGGACTGTCGGCGTCCAGCACGAGCAGCGTCCAATCCGAGACCGTGCCGAGCGGCCCCGGCACACCCTGGAGATAGGTGGCAATAGTTCCCGGCAGGAGCATGATCGAAGTGGCGAAGATAAGGGGGATCATCCCGGCCGAATTCACCCGCAGCGGGATGTAGGTCGAAGTTCCACCGTAGACCCGATTGCCGCGAATGCGCTTGGCGTACTGCACTTGGATCCGCCGCTGTCCCTCGTTCATGTACACAATCGCCGCGATCATCACCAGCGCCAGCCCGGCCAGCACTGCCAACCGCGCCAGCCCCGATCCGAGGTCCACTTCACCCGCCACGGTCCGGCCGATGGTATCCGGCAGCCGTCCGACGATACCGCCGAAAATGATGATCGAGATGCCGTTACCGATGCCTTTCTCCGTAATCAATTCGCCGATCCACACCAGGAACATCGTCCCGGCCGTGAGCGTGCAGATAATGGACAGCGTCGGTAGAAACGTCTCGCGGTTGAAGAGGTCGAAGTCCTGGAGCACTTGTACGGACGTGCTGGCGTTGCGGAGCAGTTGTCCCTGCGCGTAGGCTTGCAGCGCCGCCAGCGGCACCGTGAGCAGCCGCGTGTATTGGGCGACTTTCAGCCGGCCGGCCTCACCTTCACGCGCCAGCTCTCGCAGCTGTGGGAAGACGGGCTGCAGCAGCTGCATGATGATCGTCGCGGTGATATAGGGGTAGACGCCCATCGCCGCGATGGAGAAGCTCGTCATGGCCCCGCCGGAGAACATGTCGAGCATGCCGAGCAGTGCCTGCTGATCGAAGATGGCCTTCACGGCGTCCGGCTGCACACCGGGCACGGGGATGTGCGCGATCAGCCGGAACAACCCCAGCATCACTAGCGTGAACAGGAGCTTCCGGCGCAGGTCCGGGAGTCGAAAGGCGCGGATTACGGCATCGAGCATTGGCCGTCCTGTCTCACTTTAGGGTCTTCGCACTGCGGAGCCACGCTCGTCCGGTTTGACAGGCCACCGCCCACTGGCAATCCCTGGGCGATGGTGGGCAGTGGAAGTACGGCTCAGTCTACGCCGAGGCGGCGGCCTGTTCTTCCGCCCCAACGAGCACTACCGTTCCCCCGACGGACTCAATCGCCGCCCGCGCGCTCGCCGAAAAGCGGTGCGCGTGGACGGTGAGCGGCTTGCCGAGCGTGCCCGCGCCCAGAATCTTGAGCGGCCGGTGGGCCGCCCGCTGGCGGATCAGCCCGCGTGCGGTGAGTAGCTCCAGAGTGACGTCGGTCTCTGCCGCGAAGTGCCCATCCAGCAATCCGACGTTGAGCACCTCGTAGTCCACTCGCGTGGGGTTCTTGAACCCGCGGCGCTTCGGCAGCCGCCGCGTCAACGGTGTCTGGCCACCCTCAAAAGCCCACCGACGGCGAAAGCCGGAGCGGGAGGCTTGGCCGTTGCTGCCTCGCCCGGCCGTCTTCACGCGCCCGGAGCCATGGCCGCGGGCGACGCGGCGCCGCGCGCGGCGTGCGCCAGTGGGTGACCGTAGCTTGTGGAGTTTCATCTGCTCTCGTCCTCGGTCGCGCCAGCGGCCGGATCGAACCATGGCTCGACCTGTACCAAGTGGCGCACGTGATGCACCATGCCCCGCACCGCCGGGTTATCCGGTCGGATCACGCTCTGGCGCAAGCGACGCAGCCCCAGCGAGCGGACCGTTTCTTTCTGCCGCTTGCTATAGCCGATGCTGCTCTTCGTGTAGGTGATGCGTAGTTTGGCGCTCATGAGCGTCTTGCCTTCAGTGGATTAGCCTTCCAGTTCCGCTACCTCGATGCCCCGCTTGCGGGCCATTTGCTCCGGCGTGACCAGCTCCCGCAGGGCCGCCTCCGTGGCCTTGACCACGTTGATCGCGTTATCCGAGCCGAGCGATTTGGTCAGCACGTCCCGGATGCCGGCCGCTTCCACGACCGCCCGCACCGCGCCGCCGGCGATCACGCCGGTCCCAGGCCCCGCCGGCTTGAGCATCACCCGGGCGGCACTGAACCGCCGCTCGATGGGATGCGGAATGGTCGTGCCATTGATCGGCACCATGAACATGTTTTTCTTGGCGCGCTCGACACCCTTGCGAATGGCCTCAGCCGTCTCACGCGCTTTGCCGACGCCCACCCCGACGTGGCCGGATTCATCGCCAACGACCACGACGGCGCTGAAGCTGAAGCGCCGCCCACCGCGCACGACCTTCGCCACGCGGTTGAGCGACACGACGCGCTCGCGGAGGTTATCGAACTGATCGGGATTGATACTCGATAGGGTTCTGGTCATGTTGCTCCAGTTCTCCACCGCCTCTGCCCGGCTACGTACCTAGAACGTCAATCCGGCCGCGCGGGCCGCCTCGGCCAGCCGCTTGACGCGGCCGTGATACAGGTAGCCCCCGCGGTCGAATACCACGGTCCGAATACCCCCGGCCAGCGCTCGCTCGGCCACCAGTTGGCCTACCTGCACTGCACTGTCCGTCTTGCTCCGGGCGGCGTCGTTGCTGCGAATGGCCGGGTCCAGGGTGCTCGCCGCGGCCAACGTGTGGCCGCGCTCGTCGTCAATCACCTGCGCGTAGATATGCCGGTGGCTGCGAAAGATGTTCAGCCGGGGGCGCACGGCGACACCCGCCAGTTTGCGGCGCACCCGCCGGTGGCGTCGTCTTCGCGCCTCGCCGCGCGTCTTGGGTCTAGCCATCACTCCTCACCTTGTTCGCTCGGCCCTACTCGGCCGCCCGCGCCGCCTTGCCCGGCTTGCGGCGCACGTATTCGCCAGCGTAGCGGATGCCCTTGCCCTTGTACGGCTCCGGCGGGCGAATGCGCCGTATCCGCGCCGCGGTCTCACCGACCAATTCCTTGTCAATGCCTTCTATCGAAAAGCGCGTGGTTGAAGCAACACTAAAGGCGATGCCCGACGGCGGGTCCAGCTCGACCGGATGCGAGAACCCCAGCTGCAACACAATACCTTGGCCAGCCTCCTGCACTCGGTATCCGGTGCCCACCAGCTCCAGTGTCTTCCTGAACCCGCTGGTTACACCCTCGACCATATTGGCCACCAGGGTACGGGAGAGGCCGTGCAAGGCACGATGCACGCGCTGGTCGCTGGGACGCCGCACGACGACCTGACCGTCTTCAAGCGAGGCTTTGATGGGACCGGCCAATTCCCGCCCCAACGTGCCGCGTGGCCCCCGGACCTCGACCGTCTGGCCCGAGATGTCCACCGTCACGTTTGCCGGGATCGGGATAGGCTGACGACCAATACGAGACATGCGCCGACTCTCCTCACACTTACCACACGTATGCCAGGACCTCGCCACCGAGATGGCGCCGGAAGGCTTCGCGCCCGGTCATCAGGCCCCGCGACGTGGACATAATCACGACCCCCAAGCCACCGAGCACGCGGGGAATGTCCTTGTAGCCGCGATACACCCGCCGGCTGGGCTTGCTCACTCGTTTCAGACCCGCGATCACCGGCTCGTTGTCATCGAGGTACTTCAACCGTACCACGATATTCCTGTGGGGAGGCTTCCCCTCCACCTCGAAGCCCTCCACAAAGCCCGTATCTTTCAGAATGCGGGCCATGGCGATCTTGAGGCGTGATGCCGGGATGGTGGTTGTCGGATTACCCGCCATCGAGGCATTCCGCAGCCGCGTGAGCATATCAGCCACAGGATCAGTCATTATCATACGGCTCAGTACTCCTTACGACCGGGGACGTTCCCTACCAGCTTGACTTCTTCACGCCAGGCAGCTTGCCTTCCAGCGCGTTTTCACGGAAGCAGATGCGGCACAGGCCGAACTTCCGCATGTAGCCGCGCGGCCGCCCACACAAGCGGCACCGGTTGCGATGCTGCACCGCGTACTTGGGAGGCCGCTTCCACTTCTCGATCTTGGCTTTTCTCGCCATGCTCCGCTCTACCTCCGACCATACCCGCCAGGATGAGGGCCGTGCCGCTAGAACCCCAGCGGCTCCACCCCGCTGCTGCGAAACGGCATCCCGAACTGACTCAGTAGCTCCCGGCCCTCCTCATCCGTCCTCGCCGTCGTGACCACGTTCACCTCGAAGCCACGCACTTTGTCAATGCTGTCGTAGTTGATCTCCGGAAACACCAGTTGTTCGCGCAAGCCCAGCGTGTAGTTCCCCCGCCCATCGAAGGAATCCGGGGAAACACCCTGGAAGTCGCGGACCCGCGGCAGGGCAATGCCAATGAGCCGATCCAGAAAGTCCCACATGCGCCGCCCCCGCAACGTCACCATCGCGCCGATAGGCATCCCTTCCCGCACCTTGAACGCCGCGACCGAGCGCTTTGCTCGGGTGATCACCGGCTTCTGCCCGGTCATCACGCTGATGTCGTTGGTCGCCGCGTCCAGCACGCGCGCATCCTGAATCGCCTCCCCCAAGCCAATGTTGACCACGATCTTCTCCAGGGTTGGCGCCTGCATCATGTTCTTATAGCCGAAGCGCTCTATCAGGTGCGGGCGAATGTCGCTTTGGTAGCGCTCCAGCAGTCTCGGTGCCATGCACGATCTCCTCGCTACCGGCGTCGTTGCCGACTGCCGGTAGCCGCTGTATCTACGCCTCCGCCTCCGCGTCGTCCGATTGTGCAGCGCCGCGTGGCCGGGCCTCGACCGGCGCGATCACCTCGTCGCAGCGCCGACAGAAGCGCACTTTGCTGCCGTCGGCCAGAAACCGGAAGCCAACGCGCACCGGCCGGTCGCACGGTTCACAGACGACCGCCACATTCGAGATGTGCAGCGGCGCCGGGAACTCGATAATCCCCTGCGGCGCGCCGGGGCGTCGTGCTCGCGTATGGCGCTTGCGGATATTGATGCCCTCGACGACCACCCGCCGCTCCCGGGGAATGACGCGCTCCACCGTTCCCCGTTTGCCGCGATCACGGCCGGACAACACTTCGATGGTATCGCTCTTGCGGATTCTTGCAGCCACGCTTCTTGCCTTCTCCGACCGGTATTCCGAAAGCCACGTCTCTCGTCGTTAGAGTACCTCGGGCGCCAAAGACACGATCCGCATGAAGCCCTTGTCGCGCAGCTCCCGCCCGACCGGCCCAAACACTCGTGTTCCCAACGGTACTCCTTGATTGTTGAGCAGCACGGCCGCATTGTCGTCGAACCTGATGTACGAGCCATCCGGTCGCCGGTACTCCTTGGCCACCCGCACGACTACCGCCCGCACGACCGTCCCTTTCCGCGCCGCGGGAATAGCCTGGGGCGTCGAGTCTTTCACCGAGGCCACGATCTCGTCGCCGACATGGCCGTACCGCCGGTTCATCCCTTTCGGCACCCGAATACACAGCACCTCTCTAGCGCCGGTATTGTCGGCGACCCGCAGCCGAGACTCCTTCTGGATCATTCCTGCGTCTCCGGTTCCTCAGCGGCGCTCTCGGCCACCGCCACCGGCTCGGCGGCCGCCGGCTCCGCAGCACTGGGAGAATCCTCCACTGCCGCTTCCGCCGCTGCGGCCGGCGTGCCCGCACCCCGCCGCTCACCGGCCCGCGTGAGCACGGCAATCAGCCGCCAGCGCTTCCGCCGACTGAGCGGCCGCGACTCCTCGATACGGACGAGATCGCCCACGCGGCACGTGTTCTCCTCGTCGTGCGCCATGAACCGCTTCCGCCGCCGCACCACCCGCTCATAGCGCGGGTGCCGGCGGAGCCGCTGGACCTCCACCATGATGGTCTTGTCCATCCGGTCGCTCGTCACGCGCCCCTCAAGCACTCTGCGCCGCCCTTGTACCACGTCTACTCCTCATCCCCTCGGCGTTCGACAGTCCCTACCCCTGATGATCACCAGCACCCTTTAGCTCTGCGTCCCACCGGCACGGCTCCGCTCGCCGAGCACGGTCAACACACGCGCCACGTCCCGCCGCACCTCGCGGATACGGCGAAAGTTCTCCAGCTGCCGTGCCGCCAGTTGCATCCGCAGATTGAATAGCTCGCGCTTGCTCTCTGCATATTGATCCCGCAGATCCGCGTCACTCATGGCCCGCAATTCGCTCACGTCCATCGCTTACTCTACGCTCTCGGTCTCGGTTTCTAATGCCGCTGCTGCTGCTGCCGCTTCCTCCGCTGCTAACGCCGCCGCATCCTCGGCCGCGGCCTGGGCTGCCATCTGCCGACCAAGCACCGCGAACTCGGCCTCGCCCGCTCGCTCGCCGACCACAAAGCGGGCGGCAATCGGCAGCTTGTGTGCAGCCCGCAGCATCGCTTCACGGGACAGTTCTTCGGGGACTCCGGCCAGTTCGAACAACATCCGATCCGGCTGAACGCTCACCACCCAAAACTCGGGATTGCCCTTGCCACCGCCCATGCGCGTTTCCGCCGGCTTGGCGGTGATGGACTTATCGGGAAACACCCGGATCCAAACCTTGCCACCGCGCCGAATATGGTGCGTGATCGCCCGGCGCGCCGCCTCGATCTGCCGGCTGGTTAGCCAGCACGGCTCCAGCGCCTGGAGACCATACTCCCCATACACGACCGTGTTGCCCTTGCGGGCGCGGCCGCGGCGACGACCACGGTGCTTCTTGCGGAACTTGACCCGCTTAGGCATCAACATCGTCACACTCCCACTGGGGCACAACTCGCCGCGCGCCACCGCTGGCGCACGCCCGCACCCTCACTAGGCCTCGTCCGCTGTCGTCTCCGTCGCTGCGGGAGGCGGTGCAACCTGTGCAACCTCAGGCGCTGGTGCTGCTGCCGGCGGTTGCACGGCCTCCCGCCGCCGCTGGGCCGCGGCTCTGGCGCGCTCGCGCTCACGGAGCCGGTCACGGCGCTGCTCCCAGGAATCGTCGTAGTCCATGTCGCTGCGACCCTCAAGGAGCTTATCGCCCCGATAAATCCAAACCTTCACGCCCACCCGCCCGGCGGTCGTCAGCGCCTCGGCGCGCCCGTAATCAATGTCGGCCCGCAAGGTGTGCAGCGGCACCTTGCCCTCGATCTCCGTCAGCCGGCGGGCCATATCGGCGCCACCGAGCCGTCCGCCGATACCGATGCGAATACCCTGGGCGCCCATCCGCATGGTGCGCTGGACCGTCTGCTTCAGTGCCCGGCGGAAAGACACCCGCTTCTCCAGCTGCTCGGCGACGTTCCGTGCGACGAGGCGAGCGTCAAGCTCCGGGGTGCGGATCTCCATGATATTGACGCGCACCTTCTTCAGTGTCAGCCGCTCCAGCATCCGGCGCGTCTCTTCCACCGCCGAGCCTTGGCGCCCAATCACAATACCCGGCTTGGCGGTATGGATCGTGACATGCACCTCGTTGACGCTGCGCTCGATCTCGATGCGCGAGATGCCGGCCGTTGGATGCCGCTCCTCGATCAGCGCGCGAATGTCGAGGTCCTCGGCCAATAGGTCCGTATATTCCTTACCTTCCGCAAACCACTTGGCTTCCCAATTGCGATACACACCGACCCGGAAGCCAATGGGATGTACTTTCTGCCCCATGTGCTCGCTTTCCTCCCCGTAGCCCTCAGCCGCAACCGGCCCGTCCGCGCGCTAACGACCGTCGTCCACCACGACGGTAACGTGACTTGTCCGCCGCGTCACCGTGCCGAACTGTCCCCGCGCTTTGGCCCGGAAGCGCTTCGGCAAGGATGGCCCCTCGTTGGCAACGGCCTGCGCGACGTACAACTCCTCCCGGTCCATCCCGTAGTTGTTCTCGGCATTCGCTACGGCCGAGAGCAGCACCTTACTGACCACCCGCGCCGCCCGCTTGGGCGTAAAGCGCAGGATTGCCACCGCCTCATCAACCGGACGCTTGCTGATGAGGCGCGTGACCAGCCGCACCTTTTGGGGCGACATCCGCACGAAGCGGGCCGTTGCTCTTGTCTGCATGTTCGTCTCACTGTGACCGGAGCACTACTGTGCCACGGTGGTGCGCTCGGAGCGGCTATGACCGCGGAAATTGCGCGTGGGGGCGAACTCGCCCAGCTTGTGTCCCACCATCTGCTCCGTGATGTACACCGGCACGTGCCGGCGCCCATCGTGTACGGCGATGGTATGACCGACAAACTGCGGAAAGATCGTCGAATCCCGCGACCACGTCTTGAGGATCTGCCGCTCTCCCCGACCCCGGTTCATATTCTCGATCCGTGCCAGGAGCTTCGGATCAACATACGGCCCCTTCTTGACTGATCGCGACATAGCCCTCTCGCTCCGTCTCCCACCACTAGCTGTAGCGCGTCCCTACGACCTCGTTAGCGCGTGCGCCGCCGCAGGATGAACTTGTTGGTGTACTTGCGCCGCCGCGTGCGATAGCCCATCGCTGGCTTGCCCCACGGCGTCTTCGGCTGGCCACCGATAGGCGACTTGGCCTCACCGCCACCATGCGGATGGTCGGCCGGACTCATCACCGAGCCACGTACCGTCGGTCTGCGCCCCAGCCAGCGGCTCCGCCCGGCCTTCCCGATACTGACGTTCTCGTGGTCGGGATTGCTGACCCGGCCAATCGTCGCCAGGCACCGCACGTGGATGCGCCGCACCTCGCCGGAGGGCATCCGCACCACGCCATAGTTGCCTTCCCGCGCCATCAGCTGCGCGGCCGCCCCGGCGCTGCGTACCAACGCGCCGCCGCGGCCGATGTGCAGCTCGATATTGTGAATGTCCATCCCGAACGGGATATGCGTCAGCGGCAGCGCATTGCCCGGCCGGATAGCCGCATCCGGACCGGACTCCACCGTATCACCGACCCGCAAGCCGTGCGGCGCCAGGATGTACCGTTTTTCCCCGTCGCGATAGGCGACCAAAGCGATCCGGCCCGAGCGGTTGGGGTCATACTCGATGGTCTGCACGCGCGCCGGAATGCCGATCTTGTCGCGCTTGAAGTCAATCAGGCGATACTGCCGCTTGTGCCCGCCACCGCGATGGCGCACCGTTATCTTGCCACGATTGTTGCGGCCCGCCCGCGACTTCTTCGGTTTCGACAGCGGACGATAGCGTCGTTTCGTCGTCAGTTCGTCGAACGAGGCGACGCTCATCCCCCGTCTACCCGGGGACGTTGGCTTATACTGTCGTACAGGCATGAATCTTTCCTAGCGCCAGGCTACTGCCCGCGTCCATGGCCAGCGGCGACTAACCCTCGAAAACGTCAATCGTCTGACCTTCTTCCAGCGTCACAATCGCTTTCTTCCACGCCGCCGTGCGACCGAGCGTGCGCCCCCAACGACGCACCTTCCCCTTCATATTGATCGTATTCACGGCGACAACGTCCACGTCGAACGCCTGCTCGACCGCGGCCTTGATCTCCAGCTTGTTCGCCTCCGGCCGCACGTTGAACACGTACTTGTGCTGGACCGACATCTCGGTCCCTTTTTCCGTGATCCGGGGACTGACGATCACGTCCCACAGCTGCGCTTCACGCTCTGCCGCCACGACCGCTTACTCCTCGGATGGCTCCGCCACCGCTGCCGTATCTGTCGTTACCGTCGTCATCGTGGCGCCGTTCGCGGCCTCCGCCGCGGCCACGGCGCGGCCGTTGGTCCCGTTGGTCAATGGAAAGCGCGCCTCCACCTGCCGCGCCGCCGCGACTGCCATCACGACCCGGTCGGCCCGCAGCAGGTCCAGGACGGACACGCCAGCGGCGCCAACCGTCCGCACGTGCGGCAGGTTACGCGCCGACAAGCGTACATTGGGCATCGTGTCATGCAGCACCAGCAAGACGGAGCGCGCCTTCGCTACCTGAAAGAGAATATCCCGCAGGGAGCGCGTGCTGGGCGCCTCCAAACCAAGCTGGTCCAGCAGAACCAGACGATCCTCGCGTACCATACTCGATAGCGCCGAGCGCAAGGCGAGGGAACGCATCTTGCGCGGCATCTTCTGGCGGTAGCTCCGCGGGTGCGGCCCGAAAACCACTCCCCCGCCGCGCCAGTGCGGCGCGCGGCGGCTGCCCTGCCGCGCGCGACCGGTGCCCTTCTGCCGCCAGGCCTTGCGCGTCGAGCCGCGCACGTAGCCACGCGTCTTGGTGCTCGCCGTGCCCTGGCGCCGATCCGCCAGTTGACGGACGACTGCCTGATGCAGCACGGCCTCGTGCGGCTCGATGCCGAAAACGTCGTCGCGTAGCTGCACCGGCTCACCCGGCTCACCGGCGACGGTGACCACTGCTACCTCAGGCATTTCGCTGCCTCTTACTAATCAGGAGCAAGCCCTCGCGCGGACCGGGAACGGCGCCACGCAACAGCAGCAGGTTGCGCTCCGGGTCGGCGCGGACGACCAAGAGATTAGGCACCGTCACGCGGCCGCCACCCATCCGTCCGGCCATCCGGCGCCCCTTCTGCACGCGGCTGAGGGTTGTCCCAGCGCCAATCGAGCCGGGCGCCCGCAGGCGGTCCGACTGCCCATGCGTCCGCGGTCCCCCGCGAAAACCGTGGCGCTTGACCACGCCCTGAAACCCTTTCCCCTTCGACGTTCCCGTCACGCTCACCCGCTCACCCGGCTCAAAAATGCTCACGTCCAGCTTTTGACCGACTGCGTACTCTGCCGGGGCCCTCACCCGCCACTCGCGCAGGTGGCGCAGGAACGGCAGGTCCTTGAGGTGTCCGCGCTGCGGCTGCTTCAGCTTGCGCGGCTGCGCCGCCTCAAATCCCAACTGGATCGCGTCGTAGCCGTCGCTCGCCACCGTCTTCACCTGCGTCACGTAGCAGGGGCCGGCCTCGACGACGGTCACTGGAACGGTGTGACCTTCCTCATCGAAAATCTGGGTCATGCCGATCTTGCGGCCTATCAGCCCGTTGGCCATCACTTACTCCGCTTGGATCTGTCGCCGGACACCCCGGCCGACAGTGCTACAGCTTGATCTCGATGTCTACTCCGGCCGGCAGGTTCAACCGCATCAGGGCGTCAACCGTCTTGGATGTCGGCTCCAGGACATCAATCAGCCGCTTGTGCGTCCGCATCTCGAACTGCTCGCGCGAATCCTTGTCAATGAAGGGCGAGCGGATGACGGTGTACTTACTGATGTCCGTCGGGAGCGGCACCGGACCGGCGACATCGGAGCCGGTGCGCTGGGCGGCATCAATGATCTGACGCGCCGACTCGTCGAGCGTCTTGTGATCGAAGGCCTTCAACCGAATGCGAATGCGTTGCCCTGGCAAGCTCTTCCTCCAATGTCACGCTACGGCGCAACTACCAGCCTACTCCAGCGTGGTGACGACGCCGGCGCCGACCGTGCGGCCCCCCTCGCGGATCGCAAACCGCACCCCCGGCTCGATTGCCACCGGCACCAGCAAGTCCACGCCCATCTCCACGTTGTCGCCCGGCATCACCATCTCGGTGCCGGCTGGTAGCTCGATCGCTCCGGTCACGTCCGTCGTGCGGATGTAGAACTGCGGCCGATACCCGGGGAAGAACGGCGTGTGCCGGCCGCCCTCTTCCCGGCTCAACACGTACACGTTCGCCCGAAACCGCCCCTGCGCCGCAATGCTCCCCGGCGCCGCCAGCACCTGCCCCCGCTGCACATCGTCGCGCTCCACCCCGCGCAGCAGACAGCCGACGTTGTCGCCGGCTTCCCCGGCGTCCAGGATCTTGCGGAACATCTCCACCCCGGTCACCACCCGCGACTGCACGGCCTGCCCCATGCCCAGGATTTCGATGGTCTCACCGACCTGCACCTGCCCGCGCTCGATCCGCCCGGTGACCACGGTGCCGCGCCCCTTGATCCCGAACACGTCTTCAATCGGCATCAGGAAGGGCTGATCCACCGCTCGCTCCGGGGTGGGGATGGCGGCGTCCACCGCGTCCATCAGCTCCTGGATGGAGGCATAGGCCGGGTCGTTGGGGTCATCGCTGGCGTCCAAGGCGGCCAGCGCACTGCCGCGAATGACCGGGATGTCGTCGCCGGGGAAGTCGTACTTGCTGAGGAGCTCGCGCACTTCGAGCTCGACCAGCTCCAAGAGCTCTTCGTCGTCCATCAGGTCGGTCTTGTTGAGATAGACGACGATGGAGGGGACTTCGACCTGGCGGGCGAGCAGGATGTGCTCGCGGGTTTGGGGCATGGGGCCGTCGGGGGCGCTGACGACGAGGATGGCGCCATCCATCTGGGCGGCGCCGGTAATCATGTTCTTGATGTAGTCGGCGTGGCCGGGACAGTCCACGTGGGCGTAGTGGCGGGCAGCGGTTTCGTACTCGACGTGGGCGATGGCAATGGTGATGCCGCGGGTGCGCTCTTCGGGGGCCTTGTCAATTTCGTCGAAGGGGACAAAGTCGGTGTTGCTGTGGGCGGTGAGGGCCAGATACTTGGTCATGGCCGCGGTCAAGGT
>JAJDZR010000052.1 GCA_022824545.1 Chloroflexota bacterium | reverse complement strand
CAAGCTGCGTGTATGCTTGTCCCATGGCAACACCTTACTCTGGTGTTGCACTTCGTTTGTGAGTCTAGGGAATCCACCCTGCTCATCTTTGCGTCATGAAAGTTGACAACTTAATCGGGTAGTGGGGTATAGCCCCCCTATGGTCCCCCCGCTGCGGCGGGAGGGCGAAGAGGTTCCCCCACCCATCCTGCAAATCCTGATGCTGGCAAAGAGGCCCAGGGAAGTGAGGCGTCGTTAAAAGCGAAGGGCCCCGGTGGTGGAACCGGGACCCTTCTGGCGCGTGTGTGCTGCTCGATGGAAGGTTGCCCTAGGCCGTCGAGCCGCTCGCGGGGGTGGCGCTCGGCGTCGCGTCCCCGTCCTGCTGCCTGGAGCCGCCCCACCCGCGGCCGCGCCCGCCGTGGTGGCCGCGGCCACCACGGCCGCCACGGCGCCCACCCCTGGAGCGGCCCCGGCCGGTGCGGCTCCAGGCGAGCCGCACCAGATACGAGTCGGCTTGCTCACGGGTGATCGTGCCGGCACTCACCAGCTCGTCGAGTGCCGTCTGCGCCGCCTCCTGCTGGGCGGTCTGTAGCTGCTCCGGCGTCACGCCCTTCTCGATGGCCAGTGCCGCCAGGCTCTTGCCCTCCATGGCCTCGCCCAACGCCTCGACGCTATCGTAGCCGAGCGCCGTAGCGATGGCTTCTTTCATCGCCATGCTCACGGCCATCTTGGCCCGATCTTCCGCGGACGGCTCATGTACCTTCACGACCCGCTCCAGGAGTTGGTCGGCCTGCTCGCGGGTGAGCGTCTCGTCGTTGACCAGCCCATCGAGGATCGGCTGCGCCGCCGTGCGCCGCGCCTGTTCGAGCTGCTCAATGGTGACATTCTTCTCGGCGGCCAGATCGAACAGGAACTTGCCGCTGGCGGCCTCCTTGAGCGCGTCCACGTCGGCATAGCCGAGCGCCGTGGCCGTGGCTCCGTTCACCGCCTCCGTCAGCTCCGACATCTTGCCACCGAGCGCCGGCTTGGAGCCGTGCCATCCACGCCCGCGCTTACCACCACGTCCATGCTTCCCACCGCGACCGCCGAAGCCCTTGCCACCGCGCCGACCGATGCCATCCGCCTGTGCCTGTTCGCGGGCCGATTGGATGGCGGTATCGAGTTGGGAGCGCTCGATGCCGAGCGCCGCGGCCAGACGATCCAGGTACCCATCGCGGTTCCCGCCGCTGCCATCGTGCGCCAGCGCTGGTCCGGCCAGCACAGCAGCGCCTCCGAGTCCCGCAACGCCAACTCCTGCCAGGGCAGCCTTGCGACGATTGACCTTGACCATGGTTCCGTACCTCCTCATCGGGTGTTTGTTAGCGGGCTGGGGTCGTTCCCGCTCGGCCTACGTCGGCCGTTGCCCGCTACGTCAATTAGTTTGCCGTCTGCTTGTAAAGACACCTTCGGCTTGGCGTAAAGATGTCGTTAAATCTCGAAGCGTAGGGCTGAAAGCTGAAAGCTGACGGCTGACCGCTATAATGCGCGGGACACCAGCCCGTCGTGTCTGGAGAGACTTTATGGAGATGCCGCGGCTCGCCCGTATCCGACAGCGTTTTCCGGCCGGGGCCATTGACGACGTGCCGGCGGCCGTCCACGAGGCCGTCGTGGAGAGCGGGGTGGCGACCCGCTTGCAGCCGGGCGCGCAGGTAGCAATCACGGCCGGTAGCCGGGGCATTGCCCGCATCCCGACGATCCTGGCCGCGCTGGTGAGCAGCCTCCGAGGGCTGGGCGCCGAGCCGTTCGTCGTGCCGGCGATGGGCAGTCACGGTGGCGCCACTGCCGAAGGCCAACGGTCGGTCCTCGCCGGCTACGGCATCACCGAGGCCACCGTCGGCGCGCCGATCCGGGCCACGATGGACGTAGTGCAGTTCGGGACCACGCCGCAGGGTGTGCCGGTCTATATGGATCGCTACGCAGCCCAGGCGGACGGCATTGTGGTGGCCGGCCGCGTCAAGCCGCACACCGGATTTCGCGCGTCCATCGAGAGCGGGCTGTGCAAAATGCTCGCCATCGGACTGGGCAAGCAGCGCGGCGCCGAGGCCATCCACGCCCACGGCTTGGCCGAGCACATCCCGGCAGTGGCGGCCGTCGCCATCGAGTCCGCGCCGGTAGCGATGGGGTTGGCCATCGTCGAGAACAGCTACGAGCAGCCCTACCGGATCGTCGGCACGCCGCCGGAGCGGATCCATGAGACCGACCGTGAGCTGCTGGTCACAGCCAAGGAGTTGCTGCCGCGCATTCCTTTTGACGACCTCGACGTGCTGATCGTGGACTGGCTGGGCAAGAACATCTCCGGGAGCGGGATGGACCCCAACGTCATCGGCCTCTGGCGCCGGCTGGGCGGCGAGCGGCGTCCCGACTATCGCCGCATCTTTGTCCGCGACATCACGCCGGAGTCGCACGGCAACGCCCTAGGCGTGGGCTGGGCCGACTTCACGACTCGCCGGCTCGTCGAGCAGATTGACTACGACGCGATGTATATGAACTGCCTGACCGCCAACGCGCCGGACGTGGGCCGCGTGCCCATCACGCTGGACAACGACCGCGTGGCGGTGGCCGCGGCGCTGAAAACCGCCGGTGCCGCCGATACCCCGCGGCTCGCCCGCGTCCACTCGACACTCCAGTTGGAACACCTCTCCGTCTCGGAGGCGCTGCTACCAGAGGTCGCGGCCAACCCCCAAGTGGAGGTGCTCTCCGCGCCGGCGCCGATGGCGTTCGATGCAGCCGGCAATCTGGTCGGCGACCTGTAGTGGCGCTGAATGCCGACCTCCAATCGTCACCGCACCACCGCCCAAGGAGACACAGCATGACGACCGCCGTAGCCGTCCCTGAGCCAACCGCCTCGCTCCGGCTGGGTACACCGACCCGTGATGCTTTCGGGCGGGCGCTCCAAGCACTGGGTCGCTCCGACGAGCGCATTGTGGTGGTGGACGGCGACGTATGCAACTCGACGCGGACCGAGTGGTTTGCCGCCGATTTCCCGGAGCGCTTCTTCAACGTCGGGATTGCCGAATCGAATCTCGTCGGCGTTGCCGGCGGCTTGGCGGGCGCCGGCAAAATCCCGGTGGCGGCGAGCTTTGCCTGTTTTCTGATGTGCAACGCCTTCGATCAGCTGCGGATGGCGGTGGCCTTCCCCGGCCTGAACGTCAAGCTCGTCGGCTCTCACGCCGGGATTTCCATTGGCGAGGACGGCCCCTCGCAGATGGGGATTGAGGACGTGGCTTTGGCCTGCTCGCTGCCGGGTGTGCAGGTGCTCGTGCCGGCCGACGAGGTAGCGACCCACCTCGCCTTGCAAGCGGCTATCGAGCACACCGGCCCGGTCTATATGCGCGTGGGTCGCGGAGACGTACCGATCGTCTACGAGTCGGCGGACGAATGCCTGTTTGCGCTCGGTAAGGCCATCCGCGTGCGCGACGGCAGCGACGTGACCATCGTGGCCAACGGCCTCATGGTCGCGGCGGCGGTGGACGCCCACCGCAAGCTCGCCGCCCGCGGCATCGCCGCGCGCGTGTTGGACATGGCCTCGGTCAAGCCGCTCGATACCGCGGCCCTGCTGCACGCCGCCGAGGAGACCGGGGCACTGGTCGTCGCCGAGGAGCACCTGGCGCACGGTGGACTGGGCAGCGTGGTAGCGATGGCGCTCGCGCAAGCGCGGCCGACCCCGCTGGAGTTCGTGAACGTAGGCGACCGCTATGCCGAAAGCGGCCCCGGCGACGCACTCCTCGTCAAGTACGGCCTCACCGGCGACGACATCGTAGTGGCCGCCGAGCGCGCCCTCACCCGCAAGTAGCGTTGCCTAACAGTTCCTACCGCGGACCTCTCCTACACCCCGGAGCCACTCCTGGAACGCACGATCCCGCGGCGCGCAAAGCTCCGTATCGTTGAAGTAAAACAACGAGAGCATGGTCAATCTGGTCAGACTCTGCGGCAGTGGTCCGGTCAGGTGGTTGCCATAGAGGCTCAACCAGTACAGCCAGCGTAGCTGGCCCCACTCGACGGGTAGTGGCCCCACCAGGCTGTTGTTGAATAGCATCAGTTCCGTGAGGCTCTGCAGCCGGCCCCATTCAGGTGGGAGTGGGCCCGATAAGTCATTGTCAGCGAGCCAGAGCCGCCGGAGGGAGACGAGCTTTCCCCACTCCTTCGGCAGTGGTCCGGTCAGGTTGTTTCGTTGGAGGTACACCCATCCGAGGTTGCCAAGGCGCGACCACGCGGCGGGCAGTGGGCCACTCAGCTTGTTGCCGGAGAGGCCCAGCACCCCAAGGTTATCCAGTTGCGACCACGCGGTGGGCAAGGGCCCGCTCAACCCGTTGTTAGGGAGATCCAGCCTTTCAAGGTGATCCAGCTTGCCCAAATCCGCCGGGAGTTCTCCCCGCAGATTGTTTCTCGAGAGGCTCAGCTTCACGACGCGGCCGCTGTTGATATCGGTAGTGACGCCGTACCAATTATCGAGGGGGGCGTCGCTCAACCAGTTCGTGTTGTTCGTCCAGCGCGCGCCATCCGTTGCCTCATAGAGCGCAACCAGCGCAGCCTCATCCCGCGGATTCGCCGCGTCTTGTATGCAGTTGGCGCCGCTTACTCTGTATATCTCCCGGAGCCATGCCCGGAAGGTGCGGCCCGGCGGCGCGCATAGCTCCGTGTTGTCGAAGGTAAAGTGCTCCAGTACCGTCAGCCCTGTTAGACTCAGCGGCAGTGACCCCGTCAGCCTGTTGTCGGAGAGATGCAGTGACTCGAGTTTGCTCAGGCGGCCCCACGCGACTGGGAGTGGTCCTACCAGATCGTTGTTGTGGAGTAACAGACTTTCAAGGTTGCTCAGGTGACCCCATTCGGCGGGCAGTGGCCCCGTCAGGCGGTTACTCGCGAGGTTCAGCCGCTTGAGGTTGCTCAGGTGCCCCCAAGCCGCGGATAGTGGCCCCGTCAAGTCGTTGCCGTCGAGCGTCAGCCACCAGAGGTTGTTCAAGTGGCTCCACGCGGCAGGCAGTGGCCCCGTCAAGTTGTTGCCGTGCATGAGCAGCACCTTGAGGTTAATTAAGTGCCCTAACTCTGCCGGGAGTGGCCCCGTCAAGCTGTTGTTGGCGAGGTCCAGCTTCTCAAGGTGTTCCAGTTGGCCCAGTTCTGCCGGTAGCTTCCCCGTCAGGTTGTTGCCGCCCCCACCGAGGTTCAGTTCCGTGACGCGGCCGGCCGCGTCAGCAGTGACGCCATGCCAGGAGCCAATGGGTACGTCGCTCAACCAATTCGCGCTCTCCCTCCAGTTCGCGCCGTCCGTCGCGTGGTAGAGCGCGACCAGCGCGGCCCGGTCCTGCTGGGGAAGCGACGTCGTCAGGCTGTTGCCGGCAATCCTCAACTGCTTGATTATGTGCAGGCGTCCCCACTCCGTTGGCAATGGCCCCGTCAGCTTGTTGCCAGCGAGGTCCAGCATCTCGACTTTGCTCAACTGGCCCCACTCGGCCGGCACTTGTCCCGTTAGGGTGTTGGAGTTGAGATCAAGTTTTGTGACGTTGTCCAAGTGTCGCCACTGAGCTGGGAGCGATCCCGTCAGCTTGTTGGAGCCGAGGTCCAACTCCGTGATGTTGACCAGGTGGGCCCACTCGGCTGGGAGCGGTCCCACGAGGTTATTGTCCCTGAGCCGCAATGTCTTGAGGTTTCTCAACTGGCCCCACACACCGGGCAGTGGCCCCGTCAGCTTGTTGTGGTCCAGATGCAGTATCTCCAATTTGCTCAACTGGTCCCACGCGACGGGCAATGCCCCGCGCAGTTGGTTGTGAGAGAGTTTCAGTTCTGTGAGTTGGGCAAGATCACCCAACACAGTTGGCAATACTCCCCGCAGATTGTTGAAGTTGAGGTCCAGTTCCGCGACGCGGCCGTCGTCGTCAGTAGTGACGCCATACCAGTCGCCGAGGGGCGCGTCGCTCAACCAGTTGGTGTTGTCATCCCAGTGTGAGCCGTCCGTGGCCTCGTAGAGCGCGACCAAGGCGTCGCGATCCTGCTGAATGGCTTCGCTTGCTTGCGATTGCATCGTTGTTTCCTCAACCAGCGGCGTCGGTGATCAGTTGGCACCGAGAACGCCGTCTACACTACCGGAGGTATGCCGAGAGTGCGCTGTTGCGCGGCGTGGCGTGGCTACGATCCGGCATCGAGCCGGCGGAGCAAGCGCAGCTCCAGTGCCCGCAGCTCGGCCCGCAGCGTGCCGATGTCGCGTTGTAGCTCGGCTCGCAGGGCTGTCAACTCGGCCGGCGTCGCAGTGTGCTCGGCGGCCTCGCTAGCCGGTGCTTCCATCGTGGCCCGCTCCGGCTGCGCCAGCCGCTGTTCCGTTGCGCCCGGCGCACAGTTGGCGCCACGAACGCTGAGTACGTTCTGGAGCCACCCCTGGAATGCATCATCGAGCGGCGCGCAAAGACCCGTGTTGTCGAAATAAAACCTCCCCAGCGCCCGCAGCCCCGTCAGACTCGACGGCAGCGATCCCGCCAGTCTGTTGTGTGCGAGGTCTAGCTCCATGAGGCGGCTCAGCTGGCCCCACTCCGCCGGCAGTGGCCCGGTCAGGCGGTTGCGGGCGAGGTCCAGCCGCTCAAGGTTGCCCAGCTGCCCCCATTCGGCCGGCAATGGCCCGCGCAGGCTGTTGTCGGCGAGGTTCAGCACCCCCAGACTGGCCAGGCGCCCCCACTCCGCCGGCAGTGACCTGGTCAGGCGGTTGCGGGCGAGGTTGAGCAGCCGGAGGCCGTTCAGTGCGCCCCACTCGGCGGGTAAAGACCCCGCCACGTTGTTGCCGGCGAGGTTGAGGATCCCGAGACTGTCCAGCTGGCCCCACTCCGGCGGCAACGGCCCTTGTAGATTGTTGCCACGCAGGTTCAGCATCTCCAGCTTGCCCAGCCGGCCCCACTCGGCTGGCAGCACGCCCCGCAGGTTGTTGCCGCGCAAGGACAGCGACGCGAGGTTGCTCAGGTGGCTCCATGCCGCGGGCAGCGGCCCACCCAGATTGTTGCCGTGCAGCCACAGCGACTCGAGGCGACCCAGCTCACCCCACTCGGCCGGCAACAGTCCACGCAGGTTGTTGCCGTGCAGCCACAGTCCTTCGAGGCGGCCCAGCGTCCTCCACTCGGCCGGCAGCACGCCCCGCAGGTTGTTGTCGGAGAGGTCCAGCCCCGCAAGACTGCCCAGCCGGCTCCACTGCGCCGGCAGCACGCCCTGGAGATTGTTATCGGAGAGGTTGAGCACCCTGATATGGGATAGATCGCCCCACTCCACCGGCAGCGATCCACTCAGCCTGTTGCCGAAGAGTAGCAGCACCTCCAGGTTCGGTAGGTGGCCCCATTCGGCCGGCAGCGGCCCCACGAGGCCATTGTCGGACAGATTCAGCACCGTGAGGTTGCCCAATCGGCTCCACGCCGCCGGCAGTGGCCCGGTCAGGCTGTTGTCGGAGAGGTTCAGCACCCCGAGGTTGTCCAGTTGCCCCCATTCCGCTGGCAATACCCCACTCAGGCTATTGCGGGAGAGGTCGAGCACGTCGAGGCGCCGCAGGCGATCCCACGCGGTCGGCAGTGGCCCGCTCAGGTGGTTGCCGGCCAGCTCCAGCACCTCCAGGCTCCCCAGGCGGCCCCACGCGGCGGGGAGTGCTCCATCGAGGCTGTTGCCGGCCAGTTCCAGCACTTGCAGGTTGGTCAGATGGCCCAGCTCTGCCGGGAGCGACCCGGTCAGATTGTTGCCGGCGAGGGCCAACTCCAGGACGCGGCCGTCGGTATCGGTGGTGATGCCGTACCAGTCGCCGAGGGGCGCGTCGCTCAACCAACCCGTGCTGTCATCCCAGCTCGCGCCGTCGGTCGCCTCGTAGAGCGCAACCAGCGCGGCCCGGTCCCGCTGCACGGTCTCGCTTTCCGGCGATCCCATCGCTCTCTTCCCCTCTGCCCGCGGCGTCAGTGAGCCTGAACGTCGCTGGTGTGGTCTTATCGCCGCCCTAGATTGTAGTACGGTGCCGGTGCGACAGCAGCGGTAGGCCAGGCTGTGCTATCCCCGCTGTTTACTCATCGCGCGGCGAGGCGGGGGAGGCGCCGGGCGACGATAGCACCGAGCAGGGCTGCGCCGGCCAGGGAGAGGAAGGCGGGGGTGAAGCCGGCCACGTCAATGAGTATGCCGGTGAGCGGGGCGGCGAGCGCGCCGACGGCAATGCCCACACCCCACATCAGGCCAACCGCCGTGCCGCTGCGTCCGCCGGGCGCCAGCTCGGCGGCATAGACCAGCGCGACCGGCGGCGTGAGGCTGGTGGCGAACTGCACTGCAAACGCGCACGCCACCAGCGCGGCGATCTGCGCGGCGCCGACGAACGGAGAGAGGTCGCTGCCCGCCGCGGCGAACAGGATGACGGCGACCGTCAGCGCCAGGCAGGCCCAGACCAGCAGGTTGCGGCGCCCGAAACGGTCCGAGATCGCGCCGCCGAGCGGCTGGGCCGGCGTCCCGGCGGTCAGGGCTATCGCCGTGAGCAGACCGGCGCCGGACAGGCTCCGGCCCAAGTGGACGAAGTAGGTCGGTAGCCAGGTGAAGATGCCGATACCCGCGGTGCCGATCAGCCCGTGGACCGCAGTCAGCAGGATGAGCGGCCGGGTGATGCCGGCGAGTAGCCCCGGTTCGGAGCGGCCCCGCGGCTCCCGGACCAGCGTCCAGATGTACACGGCGCCGAACGCCGCCGGCAGCGCCAGGAGCAAGCTGGCTTGCTGCCAGCCTAGCCGCTCGGCCATCGTCGCGACGATGATCGGGGCGAGCGCAAACCCAATGCTGTTGCCAATGCCGTGGATACCGGAGGCCCAGCCGCGCGCCTGTGGGAACCGGTGGGCGATGAGGGTCGTGGCCTGCGGGTGATACGTCGTGGAGGCGAGCGCCAGCACCACCGCGGCGAGCAGCAGCCCGGTGTAGCTGCCGGCCAGGCTCAAGGCCAGCATCCCGACGGCATAGAGCAGAAACCCCAGTGCCAGCACCGGGCGCCGTCCGCCGCGCCGGTCGGCGACATAGCCGACCACCGGCTGGAGGGCGGCCGAGATACCGCCGGCGGTGAAGGCCAAGATGCCACCCTGGAAATAGGTGAAGCCGAACGCCGCGCGGAGGGCTGGCAAGAGCGGCGGCAGGGCCTGTCCGTACAGGTCGTTGAGCGTGTGGGCGGCCGTGAGTCCCAATAGCCAGAGGCTCACCGGCCGCTTGGAACCGGGGGCTGCCGGGGAGACGGCCGTTGGCGGGGTTGCGTCCCGGGCAGGCGACCCTGCGGCCGGCGGCGGCTGATTCACGCTGGCAATGATAGCGGCCGGGCGGCGGCGGCGTTGCTGTTGCCGGGGCAACGGCGGGAACGCTAGAATGGACGTGAGCGATGAACGTGTACCCAACGTCTACCGTACCGTGGGGGTGGGCTAACGGCTCCTCAGACCGCCTTGTTATACGGCAGTGCTAACCATCTCGTCCGCTCGGCTACAGGACCTCTGGCGTTTCGGCGAGTTGAGCCGGCACGGCTCTTCGTTGGTGCGCCGTCCCGCTACTTGGTCTCCGTTGTGGGCCGCAGTCCGTTCCCATCCGCCGGTCGCCGGGCTGTGGCCGTCGCACACGCGCACCTTTGCGCTCCGAGAGGAACGGCGCGTCAGCGGCTTTGCCCAGACAACCTTGCGCCGCGAGCCGGACCAGTGGGAGATCATGTACTTGGTGCTGGCGCCGGCCGGAAGCGCCGGGTCGCCGCCGGCTGCGGCCGAACGCCGCATGGCGCAGCTCATCAGCGGCATCTGCGAGGCGGCGGAGGCGGAAGGGACCACCCGGCTCTTCGCGCGTCTGCCCGAGGGTGCGGCAACGGTCGAATGCTTTCGACGCTGGGGATTCGACAAGGTGCTCACGGAGCATACCTACGTAGCCCATATCCAGGCCCGCAGCGCACCGCCGCCACGCCTGGAGCTACGAGCGCAGCGGCCGGCCGACGCCTACCCGCTCTGGCAGCTTTATCGTGCCTCCACACCGGCAGTCGTGCAGACGGCCGAGGCGTTGAGCAGCCGGCAATGGGACCTGCCGTTACCGCTGCTGCCACGTTGGCTCCTGCCGCGTCGCCGGGTCAGAGGCTGGGTCGTCCCCGGCGCCGAGCGGCCTTTGGCCTGGGTGCAGTTGGCGCTGGACGGCCATAAGTCGGCCGTGGCCGAGGTCATGGTAGACCCGGACGCCAGCGATCTCATCGCCGACCTGCTCGACTACATCGTCGCCCAAGTGGGTGGAAACATGCTCCTCACCTGCACCGTCCGCGAGCAGCAGACGGCCTTGCAGTTCGCTCTTGAGGACCGTGGGTTCGGACTGGCCGCATCGTCCGACTTGATGGTGAAGCGCCTCGCGATACCGGTGCTCCAGCGCGGCCTCGTCCCGATCTTGGAGAAGGTAGCCGCATGAGCACCGCGCCAGCCCCGACGCCGGAGCGACCCAACCCGCCGGACATCGAGCGTGCCGCGCGGCCGGACAAGGACCAAGACGGCACATCGGACGCGCCGGCCGCCCCGGTCTCCGTCTCCATGGCCGTCACCAACGACCTGCCGGAGCTGCTGGCCGCCCTCCCGCCGCGCATTCGTCAGCCGCTGGAGGCACTGCCCGACGTGTCCGAGCTGCTGGAAGTGGTCATGGACCTCGGCCGGTGTCCCGAGGCGCGGTTCCCGGATCGCGACGTCGTGCTCAGTACGGAGGAAGTCGGTGCGGCCGATCTCGACTATGCCCGCGAGCGGGTGGGGCGCTTCGGCGGCGACAATCGGGCCGGTATCGAGCGCACCCTCCACCGCATCTCCGCGATCCGCAACCGCGCGGGCACGATTGTCGGCCTGACCTGCCGCGTCGGTCGCGCCGTGTACGGCACCATTGACATCATCCGCGACATCGTCGAGACGGGCCAGAGCCTGCTGATCCTCGGACGGCCGGGGATCGGGAAGACCACGATGCTCCGCGAAGTGGCCCGCGTGCTCGCGGACGATCTCGGCAAAAGGGTCATCGTTGTGGACACCTCCAACGAGATTGCCGGCGACGGTGACATCCCTCACCCGGGTATCGGCCGGGCTAGGCGGATGCAGGTGCCGACCCCGGCGCAGCAGCACGCGGTGATGATCGAGGCGGTGGAGAACCACATGCCCGAGGTCATCATCATTGACGAGATCGGCACCGAACTGGAGGCGGCGGCGGCACGCACCATTGCCGAGCGGGGCGTGCAGCTGGTCGGCACCGCCCACGGCAATAGCCTCGATAACCTCCTGGTCAATCCGACATTGAGCGATCTCATCGGCGGTATCCAGCCGGTGACGCTGGGTGACGAGGAAGCGCGCCGCCGGGGGACGCAGAAGACGGTGCTCGAACGGAAGGCGCCCCCGACGTTCGACGCGCTCGTCGAGATGCACCAGCGACAGCGGGTCCATGTTCACCATGACGTAGCGGCGACGGTTGACGCCTTGCTGCGCGATGTGCCGGTCCAAGTGGAGGTGCGCGGGTGGAACGACGACGGCACGATGACCCGCGACTACGAGGAGCTGGCGCCGGCTGCCGAGGAGTACGATTGGCCGGCAGAGCAACAGCAGCGGTCATGGCGGGGCCGCCGGACGAACGGCTCGCGCGGACGCGAACGGCCTCCCGAGCTGCTCGACCTGGAGCAGGACCACGATTGGCGAGCGGTCGTCGGCACGGTCGGGGCGTTCGAGCGCCGGGACACGGACGATGGCGACGCGCCCGGCGCGCCGCCGTGGCAACCGGTGCGGCTGTATCCGTTCGGCATCAATCGTGATCGGTTGGCTCAGGCCAGCCGTGCCCTCAACATCCCAGTGCTGCTCACGGACGACCTCGATGAAGCTGACGCGCTGATGACTCTCAAGAGCCACTTCCGCAAGCAGACCGGCTTGGTGCGGCAAGCACAGGCCAGCGGGGTGCCGATTTACGTCCTCCGCAGCAACACGGTAGCGCAAATGCAGCAGTCACTCGCCGCCGCCTTCCAAGACGATTCCGAGCAGCCCCGCTCGCCGCGCCGGCAGGCGCTCAAGGAAACCTACGACGCGATCAAGCGCACCCTCTCGACGGCCGAGGCGATGGAGCTGGCGCCCCAAAATGCGCCGATCCGCCGCCTCCAGCACGAGCTGGCGGCGCGGGCCAAGCTGATCTCCCGCAGTCTCGGTCAGGAGCCGAACCGCCGGGTGCGTATCTCGTCGCCACGCAGCGGCCGGCGGTAGCCACGGGCCGGGCCGAGCGATGGCGTGGAGGGAGAAGAGCGTGCCCACACCAGTGCCGGCTCCGACCCATGCCGAGCAACGCGGCCTGTTCGTCTCCTTTGAGGGACCGGAGGGCGCCGGCAAGACGACTCAGATCGAACTGCTGGCGCAGCGTCTGCGCGCGGCGGAGCATGTGGTGCATACGACGCGCGAGCCGGGCGGCACCCCTTTGGGAGAACAGCTACGGGCCGTCCTGCTTGACCCGTCCGTCAGCGACCGGGACCCGGTCATCGAGGCGCTGTTGATGATGGCCAGCCGCCGCGACCATCTCCAGCAAGTGATCCGGCCGCAGCTGGCGACCGGCGCCGTCGTCATTACCGACCGCTACGTCGACTCGACCTACGCCTATCAGGGATACGGCTCCGGGGTTGACCGGCAGTGGATCGCGGCGACCATGGGCCTGGTGACGGATGGACTGCTCCCGGCACTGACGGTGTTGCTCGATCTCGACCCGGTGGTGGGGTTGGAGCGCAAGTATCGTCTTTTCGAGGGTGACGAAAGTGCGTCCAGCTTCGAGCGCCGCGCCCTCGCGTATCACCGGCGCGTGCGTAACGGCTTCCGCGAGCTGGCGCGTGCCAGCCCGGAGCGATGGCTGGTGCT
The DNA here is from genome assembly GCA_022824545.1 of Chloroflexota bacterium. Taxonomy (GTDB): domain Bacteria; phylum Chloroflexota; class UBA11872; order UBA12225; family JAJDUF01; genus JAJDUF01. The sequence goes on along the minus strand of JAJDZR010000052.1, from coordinate 3,910 downwards.
CGACGCGACGCAGCCCGTGACGCGGGTTGGCGAGCGCATCTGGGAGCGCCTGGAGCCGCTCGTGCGAGCGATGGCTACGCCGGAACGCGCCGAGAGCGTGGACGATAGGGCCGGGGCGTAAGTCGGCCGGAGCCGTGTCTCGGCTGATGGAGGTTGCGAACTTGATTAGGGAGTGTGTTGACCCCCACCCTGACCCCTCACAGGGGTAGGTTTTTCGGCGGAGAGCCGCGGGTGGGGCCGACCTCACCCCCCGGCCCCCTCTCCAACATTTGGAGAGGGGGTGTAGCGCTCGGACCGGGGCCAATGCATGGCCCTAGACGGCGGCTTTCGTTGCAATGATCGGTGCTTGGGCGCGATGAATCACGCCCCTACAAAAAACCTACCCTTGTAAGCACCCTGACCCTCCCCCGTCCCGACAGGGGAGGGAACACACCCGTCCCCCCGCCGCAGCGGGGGGACCATAGGGGGGCTACATCCCGCTACCCGATTAAGTTGTCAACTTTCATCAGCCGGAAGCAGCCACGGAATCGGCCTGCTCCACGGCAGAACCTGGGAGATCACCCTCCACCCACTCCGCCCCGGAGCCGTAGATTTCCTTCTTCCAGATCGGCGCGGTGCTCTTCACGCGGTTGATGGCGTAGTGGCACGCCTCGAATGATTCGTGGCGGTGCGGCGAGGCCACCGCGATGACGACCGAGGCTTCACCGACCTGTAGGCGGCCGATGCGGTGAGCAATCGCGATCTTCTGCTCCGGCCACCGCGCGACCACTTCCGCCGCCACCTCGGCCAGCTTGGCTTCGGCCATTTCCGGATAGGCGTCGTATTCGAGCACCTGCACCCGATCCGTCTCGCCGCCGGGACCGGGGTCGGCGCGGACGACCCCGGAGAACACGCACAACGCCCCATCCGTCGGGGCTTGCACCGCGGCGATGAGCGCACCAACGTCAATCGGCTCACGAGTGATCTGGCAGAGTGCCATCCGTGCTTCCTCCTGAGACCTTTGCAAGACCGTCATTCCCGCTTGCGCGGGAATCCCCCCTCTCCACATGGTGGAGAGGGGGCCGGGGGGTGAGGCCCGCCCCCGGCGCGCCGCCGCTCACCGGCGGTACGAAGACCACCTCGTCGCCGTCTGCCAGCACCGTCTCCGGGGAAACGTACTCCTGGTTGACGGCCGCCGTGCAGGTCAACTGCCGCAGCGGGGGATTGGCCGTGGCGAGGCGTCCCCACAGGTCGCCGACCGTCGCCCCCTCCGGTAACTCCCAACGCGCCGCAGTGTCGCCGATAATCTCGCGCACCGCAGCGAAATAACGCACTTGCACCCACATCGTAGCCGGAGTGTAGCACACGGCACGGGGCGGACACGCGCCTCCGATTCCGCCACCTCCCCCGTGCATTGACGGTCGGGCAACGCCGGGCTATCCTTAGCCTGGCCGCGCCAAGCTGTGCGCGTGGGGTACCGGCTTGCGCGCCCGCGGGCCAGGCCGCCGCCCTTCTTGTCGTGGTCACCTATCCTCCGGCTGTTCCTAGACGTTCCGGTACCGGCAGCTCTCCGGCTGCCTCCATCCCTAGCCACGCCACGATTCGGTAGGCAGCGGTAGCAAAGCGCGATTCCCTGCGTCATGCCGGAACGCCGACGGTCTACACGCATGAGTGCCGACGACCAACTGCAAGGAGTTGACGAGCGCCGCTCGCCGGCCGGGTCCGACACCCGGGGCCGCCACCAGCCGCCGGGCCGGAGCGACGACCACACCACACCCGATACCGCCGCTGACTGGGAACACCATGAGGAATGGCTCGCGTCGGCGGAGGTGGCGGTAGACACGGTCGGCGACCTCGTTCCGGCTTCCACACCGCCCCCCGCGCGCCGGCGTCGGCGCACCGAATGGTGGCTGCTGGTACCGTTGGCGCTGGCCTTGATCGCCATCATCCAACTCGTGCTGACCCAGCGTGGTCATCGAGATGCCGTCGTCGTCCTCGACACCAACTCGGAGGCGGCCGCGGCCCGGCCGACGGCGGCGGCCACTGCCTCACCGGCACCGCTACCGACGCCCAGCATCCGCTATAGCGCGAACCGCCTGGCACAGGTGGCCGGAGGAGCACTCGGCACGGCCCCGCTTGGCGTTATCCCCGGTATCCCGGCGCTGGATGCCCCGGCCGCCGTGCTCGTGGACATGGATCGGCGCGAGGTGCTCTACGTGAAAAATCACCACATGTCCCGCCCAATGGCGAGCACCGTCAAAATCGTCACGGCTATCGTTGCCCTGGAACACGCGCCGTTGAGCACGATCATCGAGGTGGATGCGGCAGCGGCGGCGATGGAGCCGAACGTCATGGGCTTGAAGGTCGGCGAGCGCCTCACGCTCGAAGCGCTGCTCTACGGCCTGATGCTCGACTCGGGGAATGACGCTGCCGAGGCCATCGCGCGGGGGGTGCTCGGAGATCGCGCGCGCTTCATCCGCCTGATGAACGACCTGGTGACCAAACTGGGCCTGCAGAGCACGCATTTTGCCAATCCGAGTGGGTTGGACGATCCCGCACAGCACTCCTCGGCCTACGACCTCGCCGTGCTGACGACCTACGCACTCCAAAACCCAGTCTTCCGCGAGATCGTCGGCACGCGCCGCAAGGTGATTCCCGCAGGAAACGATCATGGCTGGTTTGGCCCGACCAACCTCAATCGCTTGATCGGCAGCTACCCCGGCGCATTCGGCGTGAAGCCCGGCTGGACCGGCGATGCCGGGTACACGCTGGTGGCGGCGGCAGAGCGCGGTGGTCGCTCGCTGCTGGCCGTCGTCCTCGGCAGCCGCAATCATTTCACCGACGCCGAACGCCTCCTGAACTACGGCTTTGCCACCCCGGCCGGGTAGCGGTCGAAGCAGGAGGAAAGTTCCCCCCTGGAGCTTGCTCCGGGGGAGGGCGAGGGAGGGGACGCGGGTACCGGTCCCGGCCCCCTATGGTCCCCCCGCAGTAGCGGGGGGACGGCGCTGTCGGCTGATAGCTGACCGCTGATAGCTAATAGTGTGAGCCTCGCTATGCCAATACGGGAAGTACACGATAGCGGCGCAGTCGCTCTCGCCGGCCAACCGCTACATCGCTGGGATGTCTCGCCGGCCGAGGCCCGCGCCATCCAGGACGAGCTGAGTAGCCGCGTGGGACGGCACACCGCGCTGGGGAGCGTGCGTCTCGTCGCCGGGGCCGACGTCCACCCCCTGGGGGGGCGCTCAACGGGTCGGAGCGGTGAGATGGTGGGTATCGTCTCGGTCCTGAGCTACCCGGAGTTGACTCCGGTCGAGACCGCCCATGCCGTTGTGCCAGCCGAGTTCCCCTATATCCCCGGCTTGCTCTCGTTCCGGGAGGCACCAGCCGTCCTCGCCGCGATGGTCCGGCTGACCCGTGTGCCCGATCTGCTGCTGGTAGACGGACAAGGCCTGGCGCACCCGCGCCGGTTCGGCTTGGCCTGCCACCTCGGCGTGCTGCTCGACCTCCCGGCCATTGGCTGCGCCAAGTCCATCCTCGTCGGCCAGCACGGCCCCCTTGCACCGGAGCGCGGCGCTCGCGCGGCCCTGATCCACCAAGGAGACGCGGTGGGTGCCGCCGTGCGAACGCGGACCGGGGTGCAGCCGGTGTACGTGTCCGTGGGGCACTGCGTTGATCTCGCAGCCGCCGTCACCTGGACCCTGCAATGCACGTCCCGCTATCGAATCCCCGAGCCGCTGCGCCAGGCCCATCTGACGGCCCGTCGTGCCCGCACAACCCGGCAGCCCTAGCTCCCGCAGTCCCCCGTCATTCCCGCGCAAGCGGGGAGGTGGATTCACAGTTGAAGTGCAACACGTCGTGCGAGAAGACTTCCGCGGGCGTCTGATAGTCCAGACACTTGCGGGGCGTATTATTGTACAACTGCACCAGTTCC
>JAJDZR010000183.1 GCA_022824545.1 Chloroflexota bacterium | reverse complement strand
GCCAAGTCGGGGAACTGGATGACCCGCCAGCCGTCTTGCATGGCGGCCAGCACGGTCGGATACGGCCACTCGTCGGGGTCCGCGGGGCCTTCGGAGACCTGGCCGTCCTGCACCAAAAGCATGCCCACCACGTCGCCGGTCACGGACGTGGTGCTGGCTTGTAGGTACAGCAAGGCCTGCCGCGGCGCGGACTGCTCGTCGAGTGCGGTGATGATGCCTTGCAGGCTGATCTCGGCAAGCTGCCCGGCGCGTAGGTCTGCGATGCAGCGCTCCACCTGCTGCTTGATCTTCTCAACTGACATGGCCGCCCCTCTCCGCCTGACAATAGACTGCCGGGAGGCACTCTGTCAATGGCTGGTAGCTGTCAGCGATCAGCTATTAGCAGTCAGTTGGGGGCATGATGTGTCCTGCCGTCACCGGTGGCGGCGTAGGAGGCCGGGGCGTGCCTCACCCCCTGGCCCCCTCTCCAACATTTGGAGAGGGGGAGGATCAGTTCTTTGACCGCTGCTTGCCAGGTCGCCGACGCCGGAGGTACTCGCGCCGGCCGAGGCTCTTCACGCATTGTAGGAACGGCCAGCGAGTGGTAGAGAAGGGCCGGGGCAGATCATTCCTGCTACGCTGCGTTAACTCTATCTTCGTGACATCGGAGGTCTCCGTGGGAGTTTCGTCCAGCGCTTACCGGCAGTGGACCGTCTTCTCAGCAGTAGTCTTGCTGGGGTTGCCCGGCATTGTGCTGTTCTTGTCGGGCCTGGAGCCTCACCCGCTGACCTCGACCTGCGTCTACGGAGGGGCCATTCTGGCCGGCGCGTTCGTGCTCTCCTGGGCTGCCGAGGTCGCCGAGCTAGACATCTCGGCGTCTTTGGCCATTGCGATTCTGGCCCTGCTCACGGTCTTGCCTGAGTACGCCATCGAAGCGGTGCTCGCCTGGGATGCCGGCGCTTCGTTCGACCCCGCAACGCGGGCCGCAACGGAGGAGACCCGCCGGGTGGCAGCCAATGTCACCGGTGCCAACCGGCTGCTGATTGGCTTTGGCTGGCCCGTAGTCGTCCTGATCTTCTGGCTGAGACGGAGGCAAGTCCTCGACCTTCGCGGCAGGTTAGGCCCGGAGGTGACCTTCCTGGCAGTCGCAACTCTCCTAACTTTCGCCATCTTCTTTCTCGAGGGGATTCATCTGCTGATGGGCGCCGTCCTGATCGGACTCTATGTGGCCTATCTCTGGGTAGGGTCGAGGAGCGGAGGAGAGGAGCCGGAGCTGACCGGGATTCCGGCTTGGCTGGGATCGTTGCCGGTGAAGTGGAGGCGAACGGCTGTCGTGCTGCTATTCGTCTACGCCACGGTTGTCATACTCGTCGCCGCAGAGCCTTTTGTCGAAAGCCTGATCGAAACGGGACGGCACTGGGGGATTGATGAATTCGTTCTGATCCAGTGGATTGCACCGCTGGCATCAGAACTCCCGGAGGTTGCGGTGGCGGTCCTGTTCGCTCTGCGGGGGAATGCTGCGGCCGGCCTGACCGTGCTCATCGCCTCCGAGGTCAACAAGTTCACCTTGCTGATCGGCAGCATAGTCGTCATCTTCATCCTGTCGGCGGGGGAGATCCTCACCTTCCCGCTGGATACCAGGCAGGCCGTGGAGTTCCTGCTAACCGCGGCGGTTGCGCTGTTCGGCCTGGTATTGATTGCCAGGCGAACGTTGGACTGGCGCGCTGGCGTGGTGTTGCTGGCGCTGTTCGTCGCCCACCTATTCTTCCCCCAGGCCGAACAGCGCCTGTGGTTTACCTACGCCTATCTCGGCCTGACCGGTGCGCTGATCGTCCTGGACTGGCGCCGGGTCACGTTCCTGTTCCGGGAAGGGGATTGAACCTACCGGCAGGCATTCTCAAACTCGTGCTGCGCTGCCTACAGAGCGGGGGTGAATGCTGTCAGTATCAGGATTTGGAGGATGCAGGGGGCTGGCCTCACCCCCCGGCCCCCTCTCCATCGCAGAGCGATAGAGAGGGGGTGTGGATTCCCGCGAAAGCGGGAATGACGAGAGGCAGGGCGCGGTGGACGGGGGCTGGCCCCCCTATGGTCCCCCCGCTGCGGCGGGGGGACGGGCGCAGCGGGGCGCACTCAGCGGGGTGGATCGGCGGGGTCCCAGGTGAAGTCGTCGAGGGGGTAGATTGGGCGGCCGATGCGTTGCCACGCGAAGCGGTGCAGGTTGGGGCTGCTCACGCCGGGCGTGTCGAGCAGGATGATGTCCTGGGCGAACGGTCCGTAGGCGGCGCGGAAGAGGTTGGGCGACTTGACCACGACGATACGCGCCGCGGCCGGCTCCAGCCCGGCCGCGCGGTAGATTTCCGGGTCGCTGGTGGGAATGGTGCGGCTCATGAGCAGCAGGCGGATGGCGCCGATGGCGAGGACGGCGGTCGGTCCAGCGTCCATGGTCATCCCGGTATAGGCGGGGCCCTTTCGCATGACACGGCCGTCGGTTAGGAGCTCGACGTGCCCAGTGACCGCGACCGACGGGCTGTGCGCCGGGTCCAGGGTCCCACCCACCGACAGGGTGAGCGTCTCGCCGGCGCCGGCGGCATGGGCCGCGGCGGCTGCCGGCGGGTCTACGAGCGGCACTAGACAGAGGTCCGTGTCGCTCGTGCCGGCGTCCGTCCGTCCGCAACCGACGTCGAGCAGCGCCTGCAAGACAGCGACGGAGTCGCCCGGCGAGCCAGCGGAGGTGGCGTCGGCCGAGTCTACGAGGAGCACCGGCCCCCGTTCCACCGCCAGCGCCCGCTGCACGGCTACGTCGGGGGCGACGAGCGGCACATCGAATGCCTTGCGGCGTTGCCAGAACTGCCGGGCGAGCCGCCGGGCGTGGGTGTGGGCCGCGTCAGGGTCCGTGCCGACGACGACGATACTGCCCCCGGCCTCCGGGAGGTCGAGCCACGGTTGCATCCCAAAGACGGAGACGACGAGCGCAGCGCCCTCGGCTTCGAGCCAATCGGCCTCGGCGCGCACCTCGTGCATGGGGCCGTGCGTGGTCTGCATCGTCTCGGCCGGCACGATGAGCGGGACTTTCTGCACGACGGTGCGCGGACGCGGGCCCCCTTGCGCCGCGGCCAGCGCCGGCGCCGCCGCCCGCTCGCCGGTGCGGCGCTGGTCCACGTGTGGGTACGTCCGGTAGCCGACGAGCACGTCCGCTGCGGCGGCCATGCGGGCGGTGACGTTGGCGTGCAGGTCGAGCGAGGAGGCGATGGGCACCTGCGGACCGACGATGTCGCGCACGGCCGACAAGACGGCGCCTTCGGGGTCGTCCTCGCCCTCGGCGACCATTGCGCCGTGGAGCGCCAGCAGGACCACGTCGAGCGGCCGGGTGCGCTGGGCCTGAGTCAGACGGTCGAGTAGCTCGTCGCGCAGGGCGACGTAGGTCGCGGCCTGGACCAGGCCCGCGGGGTTGGCGTCGGCCGCGAGCAGCGGGATGATCTCGGCGTCCGGTAGGGGGGCGCAGGCGTGGAGGAAGCCGGCCACTTCGGTATTGGTGTCGCGGAAGTGGTCGAGCAGGGCCGGACCGCGGACGAGGGTGCCGGCCGCGAAGTCGTCAAGGGTGGTCGGCACGGGCGAAAAACTGTTCGCCTCGTACATGAAGGCGCCGATGGCGATACGCATGGCAGCTTTCTCCCTGGCCGCGCCGGTGGAGTTGGCGTCTGGGCCGAGACGCGGTAGAGTGCAGTGTCGGCAGAGAGGACGGTAGAAGCCGGGCGGAGGTCTGTCAAGGTCGGCGGCGGGAGGGGCAGCCCCCACCCTAACCCTCCCCCGTTGCGACGGGGGAGGGAACACGCCGTCCCCCTGCCGCAGCGGGGGGACTGTAGGGGGGCCAGGGGTAGGTATGAAGGAGAGAGGACGATGGCGACCGTAACGGAGACGGCGGCTCCTGAGCGCGGGGCGAGGACGGCGGCGGACCACTTTCGAGCGGCGGAGCGGGTGCTGGTCGGTGGCGTGTCGGGGTCGGCGCGGGTCAATCCGGCGCTGGACCACCCCCTGCTGGCCGCCGGCGGCGACGGGGCGCGATTGATTGCGACCGACGGCCGGCGGTATCTCGACTTCCATACCGGATACGGCGCGACCATCTTGGGTCACAATCACCCGGCGGTGCGGGCGGCCATCGAGCAGGCGTTGGACATGGGGGTGGTGCTCGGCCCGGAGACCGTCTATCAGCAACGGCTGGCGGCGCGGCTGGTCGAGCTGATCCCGTGCGCCGAGCAGGTGCGGTTTGCGAACTCGGGGTCGGAGGCGACGATGGCAGCGGTTCGGCTGGCGCGCGCTCACACCGGCCGCGCCAAGCTGCTGAAGTTCGAGGGGCACTTTCACGGGCTGCATGAGCACGTGCTCTACAGCACGCACCCGCCGGCACGCCCGCCGGCGCCGGGACAGCTGCTCCCGCCGACTATCGATTCGGGCGGTATTCCGGAGGCGTTTGCCGATCTCGTCGTCGTGGTGCCGTGGAACGACCTGGCGGCCGTTGAAAAGGCCTTTGCGGAGCACGGTGACGACTTGGCGGCGGTCATCATGGAGCCGATCAACTACAACGCCGGGTGCCTGGTTGCGGACGGCGACTATCTGCGGGCGGTACGCAGGATTACCGCCGCTCACGGGACGGTGCTGATCTTCGACGAGGTGCTATCCGGCTTCCGCACCGGGGTTTCGTGCGGGCAGGGGTACTATGGCGTGACGCCGGACGTGGCGCTGCTGGGCAAGGCGGTGGCCAACGGGGTGCCGCTGGCGGTGATCGCCGGGCGGCGCACGGTGATGGAGACGTTGAGTCCGCTCGGCTCGGCGGCGCATAGCGGCACCTACTCCGGGCACCTGTTTGGCGTGCTGGCGGCCCTGGCGACCTTGGACCTGCTGACGGCGCCCGATTTCTACGACGGACCGACCGGCATCGTGGCGCTCGCCGAGCGTTTTTACGGCGGGTTGTACGACATCTTCGCGCGTCATGGCATCCCCTGTCACGTGCAGGGCTTGGGGCCGCGCTTTGGTCTCTACTTCGGTCTGGACCCGGACCGGCAAGTCAACGTGTACCAGGACATCGTCGGTCACGACGCGGCGCTACTCAAGCGTTTTGTGCGGGCGTGCTTTGGGCAGGGGGTGTACTTCCACACCTACGACGTGGTGGTGGGGCACCACGGCTTCTCCGCCGCGCACGGCTCGGCCGGGTTGGACGAGGCGCTGGAGCGGATTGACGCGGCCTGCGCGGGGCTGTGAGGGGGAGGGGGCTACGTGCCTCACCCCCCGGCCCCCTCTCCATCGCGGAGCGATAGAGAGGGGGAGTAGATTCCCGCTTGCGCGGGAATGACGGTGGGGAGGCGGGGCTGGATTGCGGCTTTCGCCGCAATGACGAGCGCCAGGGCGCCATTCATCGCGCCCCTACACAAAACCTATCCTTGTTCGGGGGTTCTCAGCCCATGCCGTGGACGCGGTCGGGGCGAATCTTGTAGATGACGCGGGTGACGCCGGGGGGGACGGTGTAGTTGTCGCTGCCGGAGTAGCGCTTGGCGAGGGCGGCTCCGTGCGCGACGGCGCCCTCGCTGGTGATCTCCGTGACCGGACCGCGGATGGACAGATAGCGGCCCGTGTTGTCCGGGTCAATCATGCAGATGGCTACGCGCGGGCGCGCACGCATGTTGAGGTCTTTTTGGCGGCCCTGGGCCGAGTTGACCCACACGTGCTCGCCGTCGTAGCTGGCCCACAGGGGCGTGACCTGCGGTGAGCCGTCGGGCATGAGCGTGGCGAGGAAGCCCAGGCTCGGCTTCTCGAACAGATCGAGATATTGCTCCGGTATCGGCTGCGCCTTGCGCTTCGTAGTCATGGGTGCCTCCTGTTGGACCTAACCCCCGGCCCCTTCCATCCAGGGAAGGGGAGTCTGCGTGGCGGCCGGCCGCCGCTTGCTGACAGTGTAGGCGGTCAGTACGGCAGCCTGTAGTCCCTGCCCTTTAGAGAGGGGGGCGGGGGGTAGGTATCGTGGCTCCTCTACCCTCATTCTTCCGTTAGTAGCTGCTCCAAAGCGTCTGACAGGTTCCAAATCGGCTCCTCGCTACCGTCCTCGAGCATCCGGACAATATGCGGGACTCCTGCCGCTGCTAATCGGTTCGCAATTGCCATCATACGATTGGGGTCCGTCACGACTTCGACATCATCTTCAACGGCGATTGCGACCAACATCACGATCTGCACACGCCAACTGTCGCCGTCAAAGGCAATGCCTCGTCCTAAACCGGACCACCGCTGACCGGTGAGACCGACAGGATCGAGCTTCTTGCGGGCGGCGACTGCGAGACCGGCGAACCATAAGTCTACGGGGCGTGGGAACGGACTTTCTTCTACACCAGACGTGCTGGATGGCCGGCAGTATTGGTAGTAGAACTTCCGCTGG
>JAJDZR010000275.1 GCA_022824545.1 Chloroflexota bacterium | reverse complement strand
TAAGACGGCCGCGTTCCGGCGCGACTACGCTGGCGGTGTACAGCAGCGGCTGGAGGAAGTGTTCTATGGAGCGCAGTCCGAGTGGTGTGCGGCGCATGGCATTGCGCTGACAGGTCATCCCAAGTGGAGCAATGAGATGTCCGTGCTGCGCTTCTTCCAATATCCGGGCCAGGACATGGTGCATCACTACATCGAGCCGGGGAGTGCGTCCGCCATCGAGGGCGACAATAGTGTGGCGGCCAAAGCGGCGACGAGTGGCGCCCGGCTGCAGGGAGCGCGGCGCATATTGACGGAAGTCTGTGGGGCCTATGGGTGGGGGCTGACGCTGGACGAAACCAAGTGGCTGTTCGACTGGCATCTGGTGCGGGGGAACAATCTGCTGTGTCCGCACGCGGTCTACTACTCCATCCGCGACCGGCGGGCCTGGGAGAGCGAGCCGGACCTGGGGGTCCACAATGTCTGGTGGCCGCACTTTCACCACCTGGCCGGGTACGGCCGGCGGTTGAGTTGGCTGCTCTCGGATGGGCAGCACGTCTGCGACGTGGCGATCTTGGGTGACGGCAACAACCTGCCGTGGCGCGCGGCGAAACAGCTGTACCAGAGCCAGATTGACTTTCTCTACCTCGATGATGCGGCGGTCGCAGCGGCGACTGTCGAGGCCGGCCGTTTGGAGGTCGGTGAGCAGCGGTATCGTGTCGTCATCGTAGAAGGTGAGCCGGTATTGAGTGACGAGAGCCGCGCGATCCTGGATCGCTTCCGGGAGGGTGGCGGGCAGGTGATCGTGTACCGGGACGGCCAGGACGTGCCGGCCAGGCTGGACTCGTTGCTTGAGCGCGACCTGCGCTTGACGCCGCAGCACCCGGACCTGCGGTTTTTGCGCTACCGGAAGGGCGGATTGGACTACTATCTGCTCGTCAACGAGGGCGAGGGCGCGATTGCCGGGCAGGTGCGCCTGGCGGTATCGGGCGAGATCGCTGCCTGGGACCCGCTGACCGGCGGGGAGCGTCCCATTCAGGCGGAAGCTGCCAGCGATGGACTTCATGTTGCACTCGAGTTGGAGCGGCGGGAGAGTTTGGTGCTCGCGGTGGATACGCGGGCGAGGTTCGTGGCGCCGCCGGCGCTGCTGCGGCTGACGGAGGAGCGGATTCCCGTGGACCTGCGCTGGGAGGTGCGCGATCTCGATGGGGCAGCGGTCGAGGTACCGGCGCCAGGTGACTGGGTACAGCAGCGCGGCTATGAGCTGTTCTCCGGGACACTCCGGTACATCACGGAGCTGACGCTGCCGACACGGGCTAGGGAAGCCTGGCTCGATCTGGGGCAGGTGGGGGATAGTGCGGCCGTCTTCCTCGACGGGCGGCAGGTCGGCGTGCGGATGTGGGCACCGTACCGCGTGTGCTTGGGCCGCGACCTGGCGCCGGGGACGTACCGCTTGGAAGTGCGCGTCACCAACAGCATGGCGAACGAGTATGAAGGTAGCCAGCGGCCGTCGGGTCTGATTGGGCCGGTGACGCTGATAGCTGTCAGCCGTTAGCTATTAGCTATCAGCCCTTGGCTCTTACCTATCAGCCCTTGGCTCTTACCCTGGGCAAGCCTCTGCCAACGCGATCTCTAGCTGCAACTCCTTGGGCTACTCGCCCGTTACTCCGTTGAATGGTCCTTTTGCCGCTCGTGAACGGCCTTGCATCTCTTTTCGCAGTCAGCCGTTATATGGGTTGATGAGGTATACGTGGTTCGCATCAGATGGCGCGACGAAACATTGACATTTGTTCTACACCAAGAGTATACTACGACAACGTGGCTGGGAACACTATCTGCGTCCAAGGAGGGGCGGCGTGAGCAAGAAATATGACTACGGCCATCCCACCCACCTAGCCGCCCGAAGACAGGCGTTTGCCCGCTCTGGCGGTGTCTGCCAGTTCTGCGGCCAGCGCCCGGCGGCAATCGGTCATCACTGGGCTATGAAATACCCGCAGCCGGAAGACATGACAGCGGATGACCTCACTGCACTTTGTTGGGATTGTGACTCCCTAGTCACACCACTACGCCGCTTTCGCGGCAACATCAAGGCCTTCGTGGCCAAGTTCTTGGAGGAGATATACCAGTGCTATACGACATCACCATCCGAGGCACCAGACCCATCATCATGCACAACGGAGCGGCCGGACTCGCCAAACGCTCCTCTGCCAATCTCGCGAAGGATGAGATTACCCGAAAGCCAGACAGCAACCGCACGGCCAGCGATGATGCCCGACTTGCCGAACTCGAAACCCAAACGGCTCTTTACCTCGACAAGAGAGGAGCGCCTACGCTCCCGGAAGCAGCGCTCCGCAGTTGTATAGAAACAGCGGCACGCAAGCTGAAGCAAGGGCCGCAGGTACGGGAAGGGTTGACTGTCCTGGAGGTCAAGTCGTTCGGCTATGACCGGAAGAAATACGGTACCATGCTCAAGAAGTTGGTCAAGACCACACAGTTCACCGTCCCCGTGGTCATCCGGGGGCGAGGCCGTTTGCTGCGGACGCGAGCAAAGTTCGATGAGTGGTGCTGTACCTTTGCGGTAGATGCCGATGATGAATTGGTGGACAAGGATCAGTTGGAGGCATGGCTCGACATCGCCGGCCGGCGCATCGGACTGGGTGATTGGCGTCCGGAGAAATCCGGACACTACGGTCGCTTCGAGGTTGTCGACGTCAAGGCTGTTGAGTAAATCGTGACACGGCGTGGTGGGGCGCGGCACGGTCCGGCAAGGCTGGGCATAGTGGGGCTAGGCTGGGCACGGCAAGGGCAGATCGTGGTAAGGCGAGGGGAGACTCTTCGCCCGGCCACTCGTGGCCTCGACAAGGCGTGGAGGCTACGGGTGGCTGCCACCCGTATATAGCGGAGATCGGCAGCCGCTACATCCCGGCTGGGCGTGGCGGGGCGGGGCATGGTCCGGCGCGGCGAGGCAGAGCTCGGCAAGGCTTGGCTTGGCTCGGCATGGCAGGGGCGGAAATCGGGGCTTGGCACGGCTCGTCTCGGCACGGCTAGGTATAGCTGGGCATGGCTCGGCCCGGCTCGGTGTGGCATGGCGTGGCATGGCAAGGGCTTTCGGAGCGTTCCTCACCCCCGGCCCCTCTCCACCATGTGGAGAGGGGGAGTCGTTGTCCGTTGAACCTGGATTGCGGCTTCCGCCGCAATGACGGGCGGCTGGGCGTGATGGAGCATGCCCCTACACAATAAACTACACCTGGGAGTAGCTCTCCCTCCCTGGGTGAGAGAGTCTAGATTCCCGCTTTCGCGGGAATGACGGACTAGGGGGGACTTGGAGGAGGATCATTATGGCCGAGCGGATATACACCAGGGGTGCGCGGGGAGGGCTTGAGCCGCTGGAGGAGGAGCCTTTTTCGACCGAGGATGAGCTACAGGCGCTGATTGCCGAGCATCCTGAGTTGCTCGACGGCGAGCAAATCCGTCCGGGCGATCCCCGACGCTGGATTCTGGTCACGCGCGAGCAGGGGATTGCGGATAGCGCCGATGCCGCGGATCGGTGGTCAGTTGATCTTCTGATCGTTGACCAGGATGCAGTACCGACGTTGGCCGAGGTGAAGCGCGGCTCGAATCGCGAACTCCGCCGCACGGTCGTCGGGCAACTGTTGGAGTATGCGGCGCACGCCGCGCATTGGAGAGCGGATGAGCTACAACGGACTTTTGAGGAGTCGACTGACGATCCTGATGAGGTGTTAGCAGAACTGCTCCAGTTAGGTGAAGAACTGGATGCTGACGATCTCCAGATGCAGGTGGATGCTTTCTGGGAGCGCATAGCCACGAACCTTACCGCGCGTCGGCTGCGACTCTTGTTCATCGCGGATGAAATACCCGATGAACTGGAACAGGTGGTGACGTTCCTCAACGAGCAGATGCCCAACATCGAAGTGCTCGCAGTGGAGGTCAAGCAGTTCCAGGGCGAGTCGATCCAGACGCTGG
>JAJDZR010000303.1 GCA_022824545.1 Chloroflexota bacterium | reverse complement strand
CGGTCGTCTTCGATGACATCACCCGCCGCCGCTTCACCGACCACGGCTTGGACGTCGTGAAGGACGAGAATCTGCCGCTGGTGAAAGAGTGGCCGTGCTTCATTCTCTCGATGAACGCCGAGCCGCAGTCGTTCCCGGATGAGGTGGTCAAGCGCTGCCTGATGATCTACGTCAACACCTCCCTGCCGATGCACCAACATGCCTTGGCCGACAAGCTGCACGCGAGCGTGGAGGATGTGCGGAACCGCCTGACGACCGATTTTTACCGGCGATACTTGGCCATTATCATGGACAAGCTCGACGCTACGCCCCGGCCGGCCGACATTCTCCGGTTGTCGTCCGAGACGATCCGCGATCTCTTGTCCGAGTACGGCGAGACACCGTTGCCGGCCTGGTGCCAGCCGGTCTCCTGGGCCGATTACGCCGACCAGCGGTACGAGCGCCCGGCCAGACGGCTCTTAGCCCTGCTGGCACCGGAGAACTACCGCAAGACCGCGGCCGATGGCGACCAAGGGTGGACGTTGCAGGACAAGACGATCATGGTGTGGGAGAAGGCCGACGCCTTTGGCCGCACGTCAATCAAGGGCGAGATACCGGACTTCCTCTATGACGACACCGAAAGCGTGGGCAACACCTTCGTGCTCTACCGCCAGCAGACCGAGGACTTCCTCGGCCGGAAGATCAAAGCACCGGGTTTCCGCTGGCTCCCTTGGCGAAAAGACCGGTGACGAATGTGATTTGAGCGGTGTTGGGCGCGGGGTCGGCGGTCATCGGGCATTCCTCGGAGCGCTGGTGAACGGATTTTCCACGCGCAGACCGTCGTAATCCTGATCGGCACTCAGGTCTTCGGAATACACGATGTCGCAGCCACTCAAGCGAGCCGCGGCGAGAATTGCGCTGTCCCAGTAGGAAAGGCGGAAGCGCCCACAGATGGCCAGAGCCGTATACATCACATCAAGTGTGATCGCTTGAACGGGAAAGCGGCGGAGGGATTCGATGAAAGCCACGGACTCCGCGTGTGTCAGCGCTCCTGGCCGCGAGGGGCGCGTTGACTGCACGTAGAACTCTTGTAGCACCTGGACCGACAGGGCAAGGTCCCGTCTGGCGAGCAAGTCGAGCGCCCGGCGCCGCTTTTCCTCATCTTCTGCAGCAGCGCTGACCGCATAGATCAGCACGTTGGTATCAATGAAGCGCATGGCGCCCGTGCAGCTCGCCGCGCGGCAGGTTGTCAGCAGCACGCAGACCGCCACCACGGGCCCGGATCGCCGCCAGCGTCTCGTCTTGCAGTGTACGCAGGCGGTCGAAGCGGGACTTAGCAGTCCGGTCCTGAACAAGCTCGACCAGATAAGAGCGAACCAGAGCCGCGACCGAGGTCCCGGCCTCCGCCGCCTTGACGCGGGAGAGCCGGTAGAGCTCTTCGTCAACGGATACGGTGATATTTTTCATCGGCACAAGCTCAATAGTTTTGGTGCTTCACACTATAGGCCATCGTCCGAGATTGCGCCATGCGCTACGCAGCCTACTGCGCTAGGGGCAGCACACAGAGAGCACAGAGTAAGGGCCAAGGGAGTCGAGCCGGGGGTGGAGGTGGGTGATGGCCGGTGAAGCGCGGGGCGGAATGTACGGGATCGGGCCGCAATCGAAGAGCGATAACGATTTCGCGCGGCGGATGCGGCGGCATCAGAGCTGGTACCGGGCTTGTGTGCTCAAGGCTCCGTATGGAACTGGGCCAGGGCCAGGGTCGCGTACTCCGTATGGGAACATGCTGACCGAAGAGTCGGCGGAGGCTGGCCTCAACTTCCTGACGCCCGGCATATTCGACCTGGCCAAGCGGCGGATTGCCGCCGGCACGGGAACGATTGACCCCTTTCGGCTGATGCGAAATATGCTGTCGAGTCAGCCGCTGTGCTTCAACCTGTTTGGCGAGCTTGCCCTCGACCACGAGCTTGCAACCGGGCTGGTGCGCGTCCTGTGGGGGGAGCACATCGCGCGTGTGACCGGCGTACA
This sequence comes from Chloroflexota bacterium, assembly GCA_022824545.1. Classification (GTDB taxonomy): domain Bacteria; phylum Chloroflexota; class UBA11872; order UBA12225; family JAJDUF01; genus JAJDUF01. The sequence goes on along the minus strand of JAJDZR010000303.1, from coordinate 3,173 downwards.
CATCGAGTGGGCGCCGGAGCCGGCCGCCGAGTACCTGGGCGACCGCACGGCATTCGATGCGTTCATCGAGTACGAAACGCAGGACAAACGGGCCGGGTTCGTCGGGATCGAGACGAAGTTGAGCGAGCCGTTCTCCGTTCGTCGCTACGACAAGCCGGAATATAGGTGCTGGATGACGCCGGGTGCCCCCTGGCGAGCCGATGCCGGCGGCGAGGTCGCCAAGCAAGCGCACAACCAGCTCTGGCGTGACCATCTGCTTGCATGGTCACTGCTGCGCCATCCCGAATCGCAGTACGCAGAAGGCGGCCTATCAGTGGTGTACCACCCGGAAGATCGCCGCTGCCGGGACGTGATCGCGGGGTATCGCGCGCTCTTGCGCGACGCGGCGACGTTCTCGGCGTTCGATTTGGCCAGCGTGGTATCGGCCTGGAAGCCGCTGGCCGGACAGTGGCTCACGGAGTTCGAACAGCGGTACCTGGCGTTGGAGCGGAGCGCAGATTTGCTGTAGCCCTACACCCTGGCGGAGGCTAGTGGGCAAAGGCGACGCTATAGCCCGACGGCTGCATTTTCATGAGCGGACCGGGTGCGCCAAGGCCTGCACCTCGTGCTCAAGGACCGCTTCCACTGCCGCTCCATCCACACCGGGAAACCACTCCAGGAACCGTTCTATTGAGGCGCCGTCCTTGAGGTTTTCGAAGAGGGTGGCTATGGGCACCCTGGTCCCGCGAAACACCCACATCCCGCTGACCTTGTCCGGATGGCGTTCGACGGCCGGGCACGTCTGCCAATCGGTCATGCGGTCACCTTGTTGCCACGTAGCGCACGGTGATTCACACTATAGGCCATCGTCCGAGACGATGCCATGCGCGACGCAGCATGCCGCTCTAGGGCCAGCACACTGAGAGCTTCCTCGGCTGACTTGACGCGGTGGGAGCGCCAGCCCTATACTCGGAGGGTAGGTTTGGCTGCTGCCAGCGCCAGCCGAAGTGGCGGAATTGGAAGACGCGCTACGTTCAGGGCGTAGTGAGGTACCCCCTCGTGTGGGTTCGAGTCCCACCTTCGGCACCATCGTTCCGGCGTTCCCTATCCCCAGCCCCCTCTCCGAGTGTGGAGAGGGGGTATTTGCTATCAGGCGGGAGAGCGCCGGCCAGAGCAGTGACTTGTGGGCCTGAGCGGAGGTTGGAGCAGATGATCCGTCCGAACGATGAGCGTCTTTCTTGGCCCGGTGCCATTTCCTTAGAACACTCGGCCGATTGGGTAATGCCGTGGCGCTTGCCTCACGTGCAGCGCGACCTGTTCCCTCCGCTCGCGCTGCAGGAACGAGCAGCCATGCCGGCCGGCGTGCGCTTGTCCTTCCGCAGTAGCACCACCACCATTACCGGGGAGATCGTACCGGATTCCGGCGCCACAGCCGTAGACCTCGCCGTAGACGGCCGCATCCATGGCTCCGTGCCGCTGGCGGGCAGAGCAACGTTCACCTTTGCCGGGTTAGCACCGGGCGAGAAACTGATCGAGCTGTGGTTACCGCAGATTGGCACGTTTCGCCTGCGGTCACTGACCCTGAGCGACGGCGCGAGCCTAACGCCCGCGGAAGATACCCGTCCGCGCTGGATCACCTACGGTAGCTCGATCAGTCACTGTAGCGAGGCAGCGAGTCCCGCCTACACCTGGCCGGCGATTGTGGCCCGCACACACGGCCTGAACCTCACCTGCTTGGGCTACGGTGGAAACTGTCATCTGGAACCGATGATCGCGCGGATGATCCGCGATCTGCCGGCCGACTTCCTCTCGATGAAGGTCGGTATCAACATCCAGGGTGGCAATACGCTCAACGAACGGACGTTCCGAGCAGCTATCATCGGTTTCGTACAGATCGTGCGCGAAAAGCATCCCGATACCCCTTTCGCCGTCGTCTCGCCCATCTACTCACCGCCACGCGAGACAACCCCGAACGAGGTGGGTTTTTCCTTGGCGGCCATGCGCGATGAAGTGGCCGCAGCCGTCAGCGCCCTCCAGGCGCACGGAGACCGTCACCTGCACTATTTCGATGGCCTCCAAATCTTCGGCCCGGAAGCGGTCCATCTGCTGCCCGACGACCTCCACCCCAACGCCGAGGGCTATAGGGTGCTCGCCCGGAACTTTTTGCGGGAGGTCGCGGCCAAGGTCTTCGTCTCATAGCCGACGGCTACCGCGGGCCGGTCGGTGAGGCGCAAAAGGGATCAACCGTCGCGCTCACCCCAGAGTATGATGTCCTGGCGCGTGAGGCGTATGTCGTCGTCCTCGCGCACGGGGGCTAGACCGGTGAGGTCGTCGTCGAGCGAGGCCCGGAGCAGGCGGCGGATTTCGGCCTCATCCTCCGGCGAGGTGTTGGCCGTGGAGGCCCAAGCGCTCGCCGTCATCTGGCGGGTGAAGTGCCGGACGGCGCGTACCGGGCAGCCTACGTCTGCCATCAGTGCCCGCAAACGCGACTCGCTGAACGCCTCGACGTGCGAGGGGTTACGCAGTCGCTCCAGGTGGTTGAACTGTGCTGCTTGGTCCGGGTCTTCGGGCAGGCAGAACTCGCCGATTACCAGCCGGCCGCCGGGCCGGAGGACACGAGCCATCTCGGCCAGGCCGGGCACGGCTTCCGTGAAGTGATGGACGCTGAAGCGGCAGGCCACGACGGCGAAAGAGGCGTCCCGGAACGGCAGCCGCGTGGTGTCGGCACTGGCGAGCTGCACGCGGCGCTCCGGCGCGTGGGCCGCAGTTCCATTGCGGCGCTCGGCGGCGCGCTGCAACATCGCCAGGGTGAGGTCCACGCCGACGACGCGCCCCTGTTGGCCGACGCCCGGCGCCAACTCAAAGGCCACCGCCCCGGTGCCCGTCGCCACGTCCAGCGCGACTGTCTTGTCGGTCAGCGCGGCAAACTCGACCATCGCCGCCAGGGTCTCATCTCCGGCGCCCTGGTAGGTGGCCGCACGCGCAGTAAAGTGCTGCTGGACATCTTGAGAGGACGGCCTTGGCTCAGTCATTCCGCTTCCCCGTCACCCCCTCCGTCATTCTCGCGAAAGCGGGAAGGTGGATTCACATTTGAAGTGCAACAGTTCCTGCCAGAAGATTTCCGCCGGGGTCTGGTAGTCCAGACACTTGCGGGGGGTATTATTGTACAACTGCACCAGCTCCGTAAACCGCGC
>JAJDZR010000068.1 GCA_022824545.1 Chloroflexota bacterium | reverse complement strand
GCGCGGTTTACGGAGCTGGTGCAGTTGTACAATAATACCCCCCGCAAGTGTCTGGACTACCAGACCCCGGCGGAAATCTTCTGGCAGGAACTGTTGCACTTCAAATGTGAATCCACCTTCCGGCTTCCGCCGGAATGACGGCTGAGACGCTGGGAATGATGAGGGGCGAGGCGCAATGAATCACGCCCTGACAAAAAACTACCCCTGTCAGGAGGGGAGGTGTGCTCTGCGCGACGGTAGTGCTATCCGGTTGGTTCGGTCACTCGTCGGGGAGTTGCCGCTACAATGACAGGGCGGCGCGGATGCGGTACGTCGGTAAGCCGATAGAGCGAAGGAGACTGCCCGAACGGGCAAGTGTGCATGATGAAAGGCATTGTTCTCGCCGGGGGGACCGGGTCACGCCTGGCCCCACTGACCAACATCACCAACAAGCACCTGCTGCCGATCTATGACCGGCCGATGATCTACTTTGCACTGGAGGCGCTCGTGCGCGCCGGGCTGGACGAGATCATGGTCGTGACCGGCGGTAATCACGCGGGCGAGTTCCTGCGCCTGCTGGGCAGCGGCGGCCCCGTGGGGCTGCGGAGCCTCCAGTATGCCTATCAGGAGCGACCGGGGGGGATTGCCCAGGCGCTAGGGTTGACCGAGCACTTTGCGGCCGGCGATAAGGTCGTCGTGATGCTCGGCGACAATATCGTCGAAGACGATCTCGCCTCTATTGTCCAGCGTTTCGAGCGCCAGCCACAGGGAGCGCGGCTGCTGCTGAAAGAGATCGCGGACCCGGCGCACCTGCGGCATCTCGGCGTGGCCGTCTTCGACGGTGATGAGCCGGAGCGGCTGGTGGACATCGAGGAAAAGCCGGCTCGCCCTCGCTCTGCGTATGCCGTCACCGGCGTCTACTTCTACCCGGCTGAGGTATTCGACATTGTGCGGACCCTCACGCCCTCGGGACGCGGCGAGCTGGAGATTACCGATGTAAATAAGGCCTTCCTCGAACGGGGTCAGGTCGAGCACGACGTCTTGTCCGGCTTCTGGGGCGATGCGGGCGAGTCCATCGAGGCGTACTACGCCTGCACGCAGTATGCTCGCTCGCGTGTGCTTGCCGACGGCTAGAGGAAGAGGGTAGAAGATGGTTACGGTACGAAGGAAGGTATCGCTCGATGAACTCGAGTCTGATGTTCTCGGCATTCTCGATCACGTAGTTCGCAAGAATGAGCCTATTGTGATCGAAAGCGGCGGGAGTGAGCTTGCGTTGCTGCATCCCGTTGACTCGGAGCGGCCGAAAGGACAGGCTAAGGAGCAGGCCGCTGCCGACCTCAGTGCTTCCCTCGCAGCCGCCGGCGGATGGCAGGGCCTCGTAGACGGCGAGGCGCTGAAGAAGCGGATCGCCGCCGCGCGTCGTCTATAGTTAGGTAGTGTTTTGGCCCCTACCCTAGCCCTCCCCCGGAGCAAGCTCCAGGGGAGGGAAGCGTACTCTCCTCCTTTGCCTTCCCCCGCCGATGCCGTCGGCAACCCCCCACTGCTGCGGCCCGGACCATCTGCGCGTCGTCTATAGTTAGGGGCGCTGCCGCCCTGGCGAAGGGGACGGTGTAATCCACGTGGTTTGGGAGGATTCGTATTATGGCCGGCGAAAGTCCAGCGAAACGGTTCATCCTGGTCGGTCTCGACGGTGTAGGCATGGAGAGCATGCTGCACATGGTTGAGGCCGGCTACATGCCCAACGTTGGGCGGCTCATCGAGCGGGGTGTGCATCGGGAGATGTGGGGGGTGCTACCCACGTTGACGCCGCCGGGCTGGACGACCCTGGTTACGGGCGCTTGGCCCGGCACGCATCAGGTGATGGACTTCAATATCCGCGCGTTGGGGAAGCCGCTCGACCAGACGGTGTGGGGCATCAATACCCGGCTGTGCAAGGCGGAGTACCTCTGGAATACCGTCGAGCGCGGGGGGCGCGAACCGGTGCTGGTGAAGTACGAGATGTCATGGCCGCCGACGATCAGTCGCGGCGTGCAAGTCGAGGGGACGGGACCGGGCATCAGCAATCACGCGCAGATTGCCGGGTATCACCTGTTCGCGGTGGGCCGGGAGGTCGAGCAGACGGCGGCCTCGACAGACAGCGCAGCCGTTGATCCGAGCGCCTTGCGGGAGAGCCAACGCTTCGAGTCGATCACCCTGCATGGGGTCTCCGACAGTGGGTGGAGTAACTTACCGGAGAGTGCGCGTGAACCGCTGGAAGCGGAGTTGGTCATCCGCCCACTGCACCGCAGCCACCACTCTATGAGCCGTTCCGGCAGCGGGGTTCCGAAGAGCTACTATGCGTTGATCTACGCTACCGGCGGGGAAGGCTATGACCGGGTGCGGATTACCCGCAGCCGCGACGGGGCGGATTGCCTGTTCGAGCAGGACCTGCGGGCCGGCGAATGGACGGGATATGTCCGCGATAGCTTCCGCATCGGTGACAGCGACATCGCCGGCCACGTGCGGATGAAGTGTATCGAGCTGACGCCGGACGCCGAGCGGTTCGAACTGTTTGTGCCGCAGATTTGGCCGGTGGACGGATTCACCTACCCGAACGCCGTGGCGGGAGAGCTGCTGGAGCACGTGGGGCCGTTTCTCCAGAACCCCGGACGTGATGCCCTGGGCGTGATTGACGACGATACCTACTTCGAGTTGGTTGAGCACCACCTGGGCAAGCTCGCCGACACGGCCATCCACCTCTGCTCGACGCGACCCGATTGGGGGGGACTCTTTACCCAAACGCACGTGCCCGACTATGCCAACCACTTCTTCATGGCGGATGCCGATGCCGTGAGCGGGCAGCCGCCGGAGCGGGTCGAGCGGTGCTTTCAGGGCATGGCGCGCTCCTACGCAGCCTGTGACCGCTGGATCGGGCGGCTCTGCGAAGCGCTGCTCGATGACGACACCGTGATCTGTATTGTCGCGGATCATGGTGGCACGCCAACCAGCTATCCGCTGGTCGAGGTGGCCGACGTGCTGGAGGAGACCGGATTCCTGGTCTACACGGAGGACGGCAACGGCGGGCGGGTGGTGGACTGGACGCACACGACGGCGGCGCCGGTTGGCAACGTGAACATTTATGTCAATCTCAAGGGCCGCGAGCCGACCGGCATCGTCGAGCCTGATGATTATGAGCAGGTGCGGCGCGACATCATTCACGCGCTGAACGGCTACCGCGAGCCGGGCGCCGGCTACTGCCCGTTCGTGTTCGCGTTGCGGCGCGAGGACGCCGAGGTGGCCAATCTGTGGGGCGAGTTGGTGGGCGATGTGGTGTACGCGACGCTACCGGAGTTCAATGGCGCGCACGGACCGCAGCTACCGAGCGCACGCCTCGGTTGGGGATCGCAGCATACGTGTTTCGTGATGGCCGGCGCCGGGATCAAAGAGGGCGTCCACTTGCAGCAGCAGGTGCGCCAGGTGGACGTGGCGCCGACCTTGGCCTACGTGACAGGACTACCGCGGCCGCGCGATGCGGAGGGCGGGGTGGTGGCGGAGGCGTTGACCGATCCCGACTGGTATCTGTGAGCGGTCTTTCTGGCCTCACCCCCCGGCCCCCCCACCACCAC